>JAIESH010000049.1 GCA_019746175.1 Candidatus Altimarinota bacterium | reverse complement strand
AGAAAATGCGCAATCCCAGCCAATACGCAATTCGCTTTATTGACCGCGTCAAAGTTAAAGGCAAAAGTACAGAAGTACAATCATGCCTTTATCCCAAGTGATATCATGGAAATTGTTATGGTTAATAAATTTACTAAATTTAGTGAACTTACACCTGCCCAAGTAAATATATGAGGAATATCAGTGGATAAAGGACGAAAGCTTCCGAGCGGACTATCACTCGGTTCAGTATCTCTGACAATATCAGCTGATAATTCTGATCAAATTATTGACTATATAACATACCTTACTACTGAATCACCTCTTGCTTTCACTATTGATAGTATTAATTTGCCACTTGATACTATAGTATTACCACAAGATAGTACGGGACTATCTATTAGTATATCACTTGGAGTATACTATTACGAATAAAAAATATAACACCTATTTATGCTTCCATTTCTTACTCCGACCATTTCTCTGAAAGAGAAAATCATATTCTACGAATCTATTGCTAACCTTCTTGAGTGAGGAATTACTCTATTGGGTGCGTTTAAGTGACTTCTTTCAAGAACACATCCAGGATTACTCTATGATACTATAGAGCATACTATATTTTTTATTGAAAGTGGGGATTCCCTCAATATTGCGATGAGAAAATTTCCAAGTTTTTATGAAGAAAAAGAAATAGCGCTTATAGAAAGTGGCGAACAAACTGGAATGCTCAAGGATTCTTTTCAGGCGATTGCATCAGAACTCAGAATGCAGAGTGAGCTCAGAACCAAAGTTATTGGAGCACTCACATATCCGTTTGTGATTATGTTTTTTCTCGTGCTTGCCCTCACTGTTGTCATGACATTTGTAGTACCGCAAATTATGCCAATTATAGCTGAGATGACGACTGAAATATCATTTTCAACCAAATCACTCATTTGGGTGAGTAACTTCATGAGGGATAATATATTTTTTATTATTGCTACCTTAGTATGAGCTGCTTTGATTTTTCGAGGATATATCATGACTGATGAATGAAAGAAAAAATTTGATTATGCAAAAATCTATACGCCTATCGTAGGTCTCGTATATAAGAACTATCTCATAGTTCAAGTAATGTCTACATTTCATCTGCTTTCTTCTTCAGGAGTCAGCATTGTAAAAACACTTCGTCTTACCGGAGCATCTTCATGAAACTCAAAAATGAATGAAATGTTTAGTTTTATGGCCGATGAAATTTCTAAAGGAAAAAAAATCAGCGAAGCCATGCTTGATGCTGATAAAAGCGGTTATATTTTTTCTTCTGATATCATTCAGATGATCGAAAGTGCTGAAAAAACATCAACCGTCCACACTATCACACAAAAAATCAGTGAACAATATAGAAGGGAAGTAGATGCATCGCTCGCTATTATGGTAAAACTCATTGAACCAATAGCACTCCTTATGGCATGAGTATTTGTTATGTGGTTTGCAATTGCAATTTTTTCTTCTATTATGCAGGTAGTAGATGTTGCATGAAACTAATATAATCTATGTTTTGACTGAACCAAAAAACATCTGGATTTACGCTAATTGAATTAGTTATCGTAATGACAATAATGATTATTCTACTTGGGATCAGTATGTTTCCATATGGATACTATATGCAAAGAAGTTATACTGAACGAGCAGGCGACTGACTTGGACAAGAGTGGATACTCGCGCACAAGGCAGTTCGTGGTGGAATCGAATTTGATCCCATTGTTGGCAAGCATGCACGAATACTATTTGTTTTTGAAAAGTGAACATCCGAAATACAGAGTTATCTTTTATCAGGATCAATTCTTCCGAATCTCTCATCACTCCCAACAGATCCAAATGTAATTGTAAAATATAAAAAATTTATCATGGAAAATGGAGTTGAGATTGTAGGTTTTACTGGATCACTCTTTGGTTCTCCAAATAGAGTAGGATATATCATCAGTCCTCCGTATGCAGAATGAGTGTTCTATACAGGATCAACAGAATCCTATCTCACCTGATCTATAATTATTCTCGGTTACCCTGGAGCTACATGATGAGGAGGAAGAACTCGGGAAGTATTGCTCAGACCATACCTTAAATAGATTATTTTATGAACCTTAGGAGAAATACATCTGGATTTACCCTTGTAGAACTCATTATAGGAATGACAGTATTTTCAATTGGACTTACTGGTATTTATGCACTTTTGCAAACAACTATATCAAATGCATCATATTCTCGAGATGAGATTGTGGCAGCATGACTACTGAGTGAACAGATGAATCTCGTATCTAATTTACGTGATACTAATGTACGGAATTTTATATCATGGGATTCTCTATATCTAGAGCCACCATGATCAGAAACTGTATTCTCTTCGGGTTATTATATGATAGAAAATAACTTTTCTGAAGCAGGCATAGTTATAGATCCAAGTACATGATATATTGCAAAAAATAATATCAAAATCATCAAGATTGATTCAATGCCCATAAGCTTAGAAGATAGATGGAATAAAACTCAATTGCGAGTTGATGATTATGGACGATATGTTCATTCAGAGTTGCAATGAAAAAATACGGAATATGCATCATACTTGGTAGTATCTCCACTTGTAGTTGATTGAATTGAAGTCAAGAAAAATAATAAGAATCAATGATGGATTATTGATGCAAGAACCATTGTCAAACGATGACTTACTATTCGCGAATACGACGCTAAAACAATGATAACCGATTGGCAGAAATAAAAAAACCACTTACTATGTTTTCACTACATAAAAAAACATCTGGATTTACCCTTGTTGAGCTCATTATTGCCATGACTATATTTGGGATGATGATGGCGATGGTTATGACCATCTATTTTTCGACAACCAATACAACAAGAAAACTCAATGCTCAGAGGGAAATTGCAGAAACAGCACGTGAAATTATAGAGAGAATTACTGAAGATATTCAAGAAAAATGAATGACCGGTGATACTATGTTTGATAACTGATATAATCCTTGGAAAACATACAATTATCTCGGATCGGGTAGTGAGTATATTAACCTCAAAAATGGACGTTACGTATATGGAATCAAGAGGGCTGGGGGAATGGATCCTTGTACTGGAGTATTAAAAACAGATCCAAAAATACACTGCTGACTTTACTTTGTAGAATATAGTGATAATGGGGCAAATTGATATAATCTCGTTGATAGTATTAATCCTATAGAATCACGAAAACGTGTAAAAGTAAGTGATCTAAAATTCTATGTTTCATGAGATGGAATAAATACTACTAGAAAAGTATTACTTAATTTTAGCCTAGAACTCATGCCAAGAAATGGATTCAGTCCAGAATTTGTATCAGCAACTAAACTACACATACAAACTACTATCAGTGAACGTTCTTGGAAAAAATAACATATATATGAATTCTCAATTTAAAAATACATCTGGTTTTTCAATACTTATTGCTATTTCGGTAATTGGAATTTTACTTATTATTGTGACAAGCCTATCTATTACATATATTCGTGAATCTAAATTATCACGATATTCATACAATGATGTACTAGTAAAATCTAATGCTGAGTGAATGTTTGAATATGCGATGCTCAAGGTGAAAAATCATAAAGATGGATTTCAAGATCAGGTTTTTAATAGCGAAAAAGATGGGGAATTATTAAAACTCTGAACACCAAGATCTACCTGACTTCAGTGAGAATATAGTATCTCAGCTTCTAGTACAGGACATACATTTGTGTTATCAGGATCTGAACATCTTGTAGTTCCACTATTTGTATCTTCATGATCTGCATCACTCTGAGTATCTTCACTCAGTCCAATGTATCATACTGGAGTAATGAATACGACTAACTTAAATATTTTTGGATTATCAGGCCTATCTTGGGCAATTGTCGCACAAAATGGATGAGAGAGTCTTGCTATCAATGGTGTTGGTGATATTTTTCCAGCAAAAACAGGCATTATTCGTATCAAAAAAAGTCAGTGTTATGATGATTTAGATGGCTGACCAATATCATGTGCAGGTATTACTGGATGAGATGAGGAACTATTATTTTCATACGATAAAACAATGAACATTGGTGATTTTCTAACAACATATACAGATCCATACTTTGTGGTGTATAATCCATCGAATTCTCCAATTGATATTAATATGAGTGCTACAAGTCCATTTTCACTTCCTACAATGACTTTTACTACTCGAGCAAGTAAGTGAGATAGCTCACAAATATTTCAATTTAACGAAGATAAGTCCAAATATTATGATGCCTTGAAATACGGTATATATAACACATCTCCATAATAAAACCTCCTGAAATTTCAGGAGGTTTTATTTAAAATAGCAAATATTTGCAATTAAAATAAATATGCAGTATATTGTTATATACATAACTTATAATTTATGAGAAAATCATATATATTTATATTTGCAATCACTGCAGTGATAACACTCATGTGATCAATTTTAAAACTATCATTCGCCGATGAAGGAATAGATCTATTAAAAAGACTTGAAGGAAGTTTTTGAATGAGTCATATTCTTTGAATTTTTTCTCCAAACGGTAATGCTGGAAAGATCACTATGCTAAGTCCAACACAAGAACTCACTGCAAATGGCAGTGGAGTATATCTTGATACAAAAACCAATACGCTTACTGGTCAATTTTATCTTGAAACTGTTTGATATGTAAGTGTATGAGTTAATGGCTACCCTGTAACACTAACTCCACCTATAGGTGATACTGTTAATATCTTAGAACCATGGAAAGTTACAGGATTTGCATGGAGTGAAAACGCTGGATGGATAACTCTAGATTCTGTTGATGGATCATATACTGGAGTATATTATTTACCGGATACTCAAAAATTTAGTGGATTTGCATGGAGTGATACTCTCGGATTTTTAGAATTTAGTGATTCTAATGCTCTTGATTTTCTCTGAAAAGTAAAAATTCTATGAAACATTGGAGGAAATAATTCATTCGATGTTCTCTATTCGCTTTGAGCAAAATTTAACTCTTCATCACACACGGATACTCTTAATAAAATTAGAAAAAATGTTGCTATCATAACACGATGAGCGCCAAATACATCGATTAATATAGACAATACTTATGCTGCAGCATCTGATCTCAAATCTATTACCAATGAACTCGTATACTTCAAGCTCAAAGAAAGCGATCGTGGAAAATATGTACTTATGTGAGCAGGATGAAATGATATTTTAAAAGCAAAAAATACAAGAACCCTTATTATCGAATGAGGTGATCTCTATATCAATGGGGATATCACTGAAAACGTATTCCTCAATAAATCTCGTAGCATTATTGTAGTGAAGGATTCGAGTTGAAAAGGAGGTAATATCTATATCGAATGATCAGTTAAAAAAATCCATGCATCACTTATCGCGGAATGAACTATTTATTCAGGATATCCTTCATCTGCTCAAGCAGTAACTCCTATAGTTCCATTCCTTTATAATGATACAAAGGCCAAAGTTACCAATCTTCCTGCGAATCAACTGTATATCTACGGTAATGTTATTTCAAGAAATACAATTGGTGGATCAGCGGAAGTAACGAGTGGAAAAAATGGATCATGTCCTTATACCGAAGATAATTGTAATCGTGATACTGCGATCAAATATGATCTTAATTATTTTAGATGATACAACAAAGAAGCAACAAGAAGAGCCTACAAAGATAATACTCTTGATAACTTCTCAGTAATCATCGAGTCAGACTCAAGAATAGTATCAGATCCGCCACCAGGACTACTCGCAAAATAATACCATCCATATCTATATTTCATAAAAATATTTATGCAAAAAATCATAATTCAAACATCACTCATCATTCCTATTATAGGTATGCAAGTACTCTCAGCTTTTGCGCTAGCACTACCTGCAACTCCACCAGTCACAAGTACTACAGGAGTTAACGGAATATTTACTCAATTTTTTGAAAATATCTCAACAGCACCGTTAGCTACAAATATTAATCCAATTATTATAGGATTTAATTCACCAAGTCTTGCAACTCCAATGACTCCAATCTATCTCACTGATAGTCAATTTGTAACAAATTACTTGAAAACTGCTTGACTACCAAGTGGTGACAAAGTAGTAAATGGATTTGATGCAAGTGGTAACATTATATTTGGAAGTATGGATGTTCTGGTTAAGAGTTTTCTTTGAACAACATATGGAGCTATCCCGCTTAAACATGGAATTCGATGATTTGATGCAAGTGGAAATGCTATTACTTCTCAGGATATATGATACTGGAATGCTGTACTACCTAATGGCATTCAATATCCTGGATGAACGGTTATTGTAAATTGAAATATTAGGCTTTTTGGGAATGCAACAACTCATGATGCTAGTTCTGCTAATCATCTTGTTACATATGGACAAGTTCAGAATCAAATCACTAGTATTGAAAACGCAATCCCGTAAAATCATAGTCGAATTCGTAATTTATATATAATTTTCTTTTATGAAAAAATATTCATCCATTATTACTCTAGCTTTAGTATTCGCTATATCTACTCCTGTATTTTACGCATTTTCCACACCAGCTGCACCAGGCGGAAAAGATGCCAGATGAACTCTTGCAATCCTTTTTTCAGGAATGAAGAATTTTTCGACTTGCAGTGGACAATTTATTGTGACCGGTTTTGATGCTTTTACAAAAATTCCACAATGCAAAACCAGAGATAGCTTTCTAAGGGATTATTTCAAAACCCAAAATGGGGTTGTTCCAACTGGAAATATTGTGACTGGTTTTGATATAAATTGAGTTATGACATCAAATTCAGCTCAAAACATGGTAAAACAAGTAATATGAAGTATTCCAGGTCCCGCAGGTTCTATGCAATGACTAATAGGTTTTACCGCTACAAATCCAATTTGGAGTAGAGATATTGGGTATTGGGCAGATAATGGTTGAGCAGGAATCATATATGACGGTACTGTGAATGTTTGAGGTTTTTTAGGAGGACAGATCAATACTAATGAAGTAAAATCTGACACCCAAGCAACAGCAAGTAATCATCTTATGAATCTTGCACAATTCATGGAGGATATGGAAGATATGTGTGCAGCTATCAATTGAGATTGGGATGGCAGTACTTGTAATCCACGTAAATGTACAACCAATGTTCCTGCAGTTTATACTCCAATGAATCATGCCACATGGAAACTTACATACAAAGATCTCGCTGTGCCATATGGACAAACTTGTAAATCAGAGAACAGATTCTGCCGAAATGGTTCATTATCAGGATCATATATGCAAACTGACTGTTATTATTGGATTGCAGATAGTTTTCCTTGAGCCGTACAATCATGTGGATCTGAAACGGTTAGTCGTAGTGTAAAATGTATGCAATCAACTTCTGGATGACAAGTAGCTGATGCAATGTGTGATGCTGCAAGTAAACCACCAATTAATAAAACATATACACATCCAGCATGTCCTATTGATTGTGAATGATATTGGGGATGATACTCTGCTTGTTCCGCTTCTTGTGGTCCTGAAGATAAAACAAGAACCTTTATTCAGACAACAGCTGCTCAATACTGAGGACAGTCTTGTATGGATAGATACGGTTACAATGATTGAGATACACAATCTGTAAGTTGTGGAAATCCAGCATGTGCTCCTTCATATACATGGAAACCATGGAGTCCTAGTGGATGTGTAAATAATGCTACTCCCTCAGTTTGAAATCCAATGACTGGATATGAAGATTACTTCTGATCATGTAGCACGTTGAATGAAGTAGTTACCGCATGAGCTGGGGATAAATATGGATCATGTCCTATGTGAAAGAAATGAGTGGAGACAAAGAAATGCTTACCATAAAAAATATAAAACTTTGATTTAATTTTCTATTTATGAAAACAAACTACACAATATTTTCCCTACTACTCATAGCCTGACTATGATTCAGTATTGCAAATGCTACAATACCAACCAATACTCCTCTTTGATCGACACAGAAGGAAGGTATTTTCTATGATTATTTTACCAATATTTCCAAATCAACGTGAATTACTAATCCACTTATCACTGGATTTAGTGCAGATTTCAATGTAATACATGCTGATGGAAATAATTTCATCAAGTGATACCTTGCAACATTATGAGGTAATCTTACTGATATTGTTACAGGTTTTGATGCAAGTGGTAACATTACAAAAACTACTGTTTCTACAGTAACTAAAAAATTTTTATCAGATAATGCCTGAATGTGATCATCGGGACAGGGAATTATTGGATTCAACCCAACTGGAACTCCAGTATATAGCAAGGAAATAGGTTATTGGAACAATGCATGATGAATACTTACATATAATGGTGGTGTACAAATTGGTAGTATCATACCAAGTGGATTAAACGTAGTAGGAAATATCACGGTAAGCAATACTCCTTCAGCAAGTAATGATCTTATTACGAAGTGATTTGCTGATGCATATATGAAAGATATATGTGTACGATTTCTTGGTTCATGGAATGATGTTACTGCGAGCTGTTCAGCCTGAACAATTCCTTGACCAAGTTGTATTCCTCATGCCTGTAATGCTGCCAATCCAGCTTGTGGAACAACTACAACTGGAACCAGCGATAGTTGTGGAACAGTTTGTACAAAAACAGGTCCCGTTTGTGCATGACCAAATTCATGTGCTGCAACACCAGCTTGTAATGGGGTAAGTTGTACTACAAATACTGGAGCTCCAACTTCCATTGGACAAGCATGGTCAAAGGGTGCACCGAACTGTGGATTCTCTTGTACTAATGGTTATACTGGGGACAATTGTGAGATTCCACCACCTCCAGCAGGATATACGGTACCTGGTTCATGTGGGGAACAAAATGTCTGGGGTGGTTCATTAAACTGTATGGCAGGTGAACCTACCTATACTGATTGTACTTCTACAGAAAGAGCTTTTTATCAAGCATCTGATACTACAAAATCATGTAATCCAATGAATTCATATTCATTTACTGGCAAGAAGGGAAAGTGTGTTGCTGATAGCTCATGTAGTGCTCCATCTTGTGCTTTAGAATGGAGAAAAATAACACCAAGTGGATGTTTACCAAATTCAGTGCCTTATATTTGAGATTGAATGGTTGGATATGAAGCCTATATAGGACAATCATGTGCTACTCCAAATGAGATTATAAGCGCATGAGCTGGTGATTATTACGGATTTTGTCCAGTAGGAACAAGAGGAATTATGACCATGAAATGTTCACTAGATGCTTCATGTTCAAGTAATTCTTGTGCTGCAACTCCAACTTGTAATGGAGTGAGCTGTACCACTACAGTAGGAAGTCCAACTTCTGTCAATCAAACATGGACAAAGGGTGCAGCGAATTGCGGATTCACTTGTACTGGTGGATATACTGGGGCGAATTGTGAGATTCCTCCTGCAGCAGGCAATTGTATGAGCTATATAGAAGATTGGAGCAATAGTGGTCAAGGTGGTAATTGTTCTGCAACTATTCCGGCATGATATACAGTATGAGATAATCAACCATGGTGAACTAGTCCAACGGTAACACTCACAAATACAACACCATGATATTCATGATCTGTGACTTTTAGATGTATCGATAGTGATCCACCAGTATGAACTACTGCTGCAGAATGGGTATACGTATCATGAACGTGCAATCCTGTGCCGACATGAAAATTGGGATGTAATGTTGGTTGATGAAGTTTTAATAATGGTGTATCTTGGGCAAATTATTTATGGACATCAGGATCAGCTAGTTATGGATCAATTTGGAATGCTAGCGGATATCCATCTGATCAATCCTCAAGCCCTAGCCAATGTTGAGTAACAGCATTTCCAAATACTATTACCGAAGGTTGATTTTTGGATATTAGTGATCCTACATGACCGTATACTGGCTCTTTTCGATTAAATTGTTCTGGTAGCACTCCAACTACATATGGTACAGTAACAGTAAGCAATGTAACATGTAGTAATTCTGCTTCGCCTTATGTATTTCAAGTTGCAAGTGGTATATCATCATGAAGTTGTGGACTCTATCATGGAAACAATTATCCAGTAGCATGACAAACATGTATACGTAAATATCCTGGACATTTATGTGATGATGGTAATGGAGTTATTTGGAAATGTGAACTACCAACAGCAACTCCAACTTGTAATGATTGAATTAAGAATGGATCAGAAACCGGTAAGGATTGTGGTGGAAGTTGTGGGTCATGTACTTGGTCATGTCCTGGGGCACCTCCATATGGTGCTTGTTATGATAGTGCCGAAAAGCCATTCGCCTCTTGTAGTAATTTTTGAGATACGGTTACTATATATGGAAACGGAAGCTATTGTAGTTGATCTATGTGAATTCCTATAACAGGTTCTTGGGGTTGTACTTGTAAACAGAATACTCCACCAACTTGTACTCCGGATGGATCATGTTCTGCTGCAACTCCAGCATGTGGAACTACAACTAATGGTGTAGATAATTGTGGAAATTCATGTACCAAAACAGGTGACCCGTGTGCCAGTGTCAGTATTAATGGTACTTGCGGTTATCTAAATGCCACACAATCATGGTTATGTGCCACAGGTACAGCATGACAACTATATGATTTTTGGTGAAATCCCGTATATTGATATGTTTCATGAGGTGGTGGTGAATATAACTGGACTTGTAATTGAGAGTGATACTGAACTAGTGAAAGTTGTAGTGGTACAGCCTACTGGTGAATGTGATCTTAATAAATAATCCCTCGGAAATTTCCGAGGGATTATTTTAAAATTCTTCAACATATTCACGCTGACTGGCTGCAGTTTCTATTTCGTAGAATTTTTGTTGAGCCTTTTCGAACTTGAGATCTACTTGACCTGTTGGTCCATTACGGTTTTTTCGGATAAATACGCTCGTAACTCCTGGGGTTTCTGAGAATTCGTTATAATAGTCATCACGATAAATCATTGCGATGATATCTGCATCTTGTTCAATCGATCCTGATTCACGAAGATCACTCATAACGGGACGTTTATCTGGACGAGCTTCCACTGCACGAGAGAGTTGTGATAGTGCAATCACTGGAACATCGAGTTCACGAGCCAGTGACTTGAGTCCACGTGAAATATCAGAGACTTCTTGTACACGATTCATCGAGTTTCCACTCGACATGAGTTGGAGATAATCGATAACAATAAGATCTAGTCCCGATTCCATCTTGAGACGACGAGCCTTGGACTTAATCGAGAGTAGTCATTCTCCAGCCGGAGAATCATCAAGGTATATTTTTGATCGGGAAAGTGTCTCAAGAGCATCTCCCATTTTTGAGAATTCATCTTCCGAGAGTTTTCCTTTTTGGAGTTTCCAGCTATCCACCGCCATTGCTGCAGCAATAAGACGATCTGTGATTTGTTCCTTCGACATTTCCAGTGAAAACATCGCAACATTCCGCCCGGTTTTAGCTACATTTTGAGCAAAATTCAATGCCATAGCAGTCTTACCCATACTTGGACGAGCAGCAAGAATTACTAGATCTCAACGCTTGAATCCACCCAACTTGGCATCAAAACTTTTATATCATGTTGATATAGTATGTTTATTTACGAGCTCTGGATCAGCATGAATTGATGCAAATTCTTCATATCGTCAATTCAGGATTTCTCTAATTGGAACAAGTTTATTTTGGATAAAAGTCTGTGTCACTCCAAAGAGTGATTTTTCAGCTTTTTCAAGTAATTCAGTAGTTTCCGTAGCTTCATCATATCCATTCATGATGATTTCATTACCAGCACGAATAAGTTTTCGAAGTATAGCTTTATTTTTTACTATTTGTGCATATTGAAATATATTTGCACTAGTAAATACTGCTTCCATAAGTCCGGCTAAGAACATATTTCATCCGATGGATTCAAGTTTTTTCAGATCATCGATCACTTCACGAACCGTGATAGAGTCAATAGGACGATTACGAGCATAGAGATCCATAATAGCCGAATATACTATTGAGTGCGCGGGGTCATAAAAATCATCAGGAGCTAGTAAATTCGCTACATGAATAATTCCATCTTTATCAATAAGAAGGGAACCGAGAACTCATCTCTCAGCATCTATACTATGTGGTGGGGTATTGAGAGCCAATGTATATTAGGTTTAGGAAAAATAGAATTTATATAAAAGAGTATTTATTCTTTTCATCCGAAGTTATTTGCGAGTTCTTCCTCGATAAGAAGTTTTTGGAGTATTTCTGATATTTCTCCGCTATATGGAGTAAGATTTTTGAGATGTTTATATGTCTCTATAGCGTCTTTTCTCATTCCAAGAGCAATCTGTGACTGTGCAAGAAGCGTTATGATCTCTGGATTTTTTGGCCATTGAAGAATATACTGTTTCGAATACTTGAGAATTGATTCTTGGTCTTGTAGAGTATTGGAAATATGAGTTAACATGTAGAGAGTTGTCTCTGTATTTCCTGTAAAAGTATGAATTTTTTTATATATTTCATTCGCAATTACATTTTTCTTTTCAATAATGAGAACATTAGCCAGTTTCTCAAGAACCTCTACATCTTCAGGATCAATTTCAGCCAAATCTTTATATACGTATTCAGCCTTTTCAAATTGTCATTCATGCTCATAGATAGAACCAAGTAATAGATTTAATTCTCGATTATTTTTTTCTATAGAGAGTCATTCGACTATGAGTGCTTGTGCCTCGTGATTCATTCCACGAGCAATCAACGTTCGTATGCTTGAAATGAGATTAGTGAGTTTTTCTACTTGTGAAGTATCGATTTTATCTGAATGTGGAAACTCAATTGTTTCATTTTCTTCTCAAACTTCTTCTTCGATCGTAGCAGGTTTTTCAATAGGTATATTTGGTATATGTATAGAACCTGAATCGATGTGTGGGTGTGGTGGTCGTTTTATTACTGATGCAACTATTTCATATATCTTCTTAAGATATATATAGAAATCTTTTCACCATAGATACACAATAGTAAAAAAAATACATATGAGCAGATATAATTCAATTGATACATCTTGTGCAAGGAAGAAGAATTCCATAATTCAAATGGAGTGAGAAGGTAAAAGGAATGAAGTGAACTTTTATTCTACGAGCGGAATACCGAATTTCCCGAAGGATAATTCAAATGAAGTGAGAAGATAAAAAGATGAAATAGTGCTAATAATTTGGCTCCGTATATTTGTATATAGTAGAGATAAACGGATTTTTTGCAAATTATGTAGAGATAAACGGATTTTTTATAAAATATCTCCAAAAAACTTGCAAAATAATTATTTTCCATATAATCCACCCATTCGATCAAAGCGTTTTCGCAAAAGATCCAAAGTTCTAAAATCTAAGTTCTACTAATTATGTCAGACGTTTCACTCGTTAAAGCTATACAGCAAAGCACTGTAGCAACTCCAAAAGATACTGTTGTTACTTACGAAACAGGTATGGAAGTTGAAGTTCATCAAATTATCCGTGAAGGAGAAAAAGAAAGAACACAAAAATTCCGTGGTCTCATCATCTCTATGAGAGGATCTACAGCATTTGATCGTGTACTTACTATCCGATCTGATGTTGATGGAATTGGAATCGAAAGACTTATTCCAGTAAACGGACCAACTATTGTTAAGATTGATATTCTTCGCAAGTTTAAGGTTCGTCGTAAAAATATTGGATTTATTCGTGGACTTACTGGTAAAGCAGCACGTCTTAAAGAAATTAAATAGTTAAAAAAAGTTAAAAATACTCCATCATACTCGGTGGAGTATTTTTTTGTGATAAGTTTGTTAAAAACTTTATTTTCTAAATACAAATTAATCACATTAAATTCAGATAATTAGCAGGGCTTTTGTAGATGTATATCTACAGAACCTCACTTCATCTTACTGATTCAAAATCGTATACAGTAGAGGTTGTCAAGTGTTTTTTTTCTTTTGACTTTGGATTTTTTATGAATAAAAAGGATATATGATTTTTACATTCGCTCATCTAGAAAAGTCGGTGGAGATTATGTCGAAGGAGATTCGAAAGCAAGATTTTCTTACTTATTTCAAACGTTTCTCATTGATGGCGAGCACAGACACTACTGTTACAATTGGAGTAGTTTCTTCGTTCCACCTTGATAACTTAGCAAAGAAATTTTATACAGAAATCAAATCTGCTATCGTTAGTGTATTCCCAACGATAGAAGCAATTGATTTTGTAGTTGATGATACTATCGAGATGAGAGCTATAGATGAAGTAATTGACTGTCGAGATACCCAGAAACTTTCTGAGAAAAAAACAAAAAATGAATCAGTGCATGGAGTAGAAATAGTAGAAGGAGTAAATAGTCGTATCGTCTCTGAGAGATATCAACTCGATAACTTTATCGTAGGACCAAATACGCAACTCGCACACGCTGCATGTGATGCAGTAGCACGTCGTCCTGGCTCATCATACAATCCTCTCTATATCTATGGGAATGTAGGTCTTGGAAAAACACATCTACTCCAATGAGTTGCGAACACTATCCGATCAAAACAAAAAGATCTCAGAGTAGTATATACAACAGCCGATAAATTCCTTACAGATTATGTTGCGAGTATCAAATGACGTTCAGTAGACAAACTTCGCGAAAGATATCGTCAAATTGATGTACTTGTACTCGATGATGTACAATTCCTTGCATGAAAGAAACAAACTCAAGAAGAACTATACAACATATTTAATATTCTCTACGAAGCAGGT
>JAIESH010000070.1 GCA_019746175.1 Candidatus Altimarinota bacterium | reverse complement strand
TTCTCTTTGCTGACACAAGACGCACCAAGGTTGAGTATCATTTTTCAATTGCACTATATAAGCGACTTTTTGTACGGTATGGAATATTTATGATTGGATTGGCTTGTTTTTGGCAGATATCCGTTGAGGCATCTCAAGTGGCTATTAATTATTCTAAAGAATTTTTTGATAAATCGAATTCAGCAGCATCACTTCTACTTATTTTTTCTTCTATTGGCGCCATTCTTGGGAATTTACTTTCAGTAAAACTTTCAGAAAAACGATTGACGTGATTTTTGGGGATTACTGGAGCTTTTGTAGTAATTATTTTCTTTTTTTCTACTATTTTAGGACTTGCAAAGTCACTAGATATGTATTATATCGTTCAGGCGCTTGCATTTTTTATTGGATTTTTCTTTGGTTGAGCCGTGAATCTTGCAGAATCATATTTCTTTTCACTTCTTGGATCTGATCCCGATGAATCCCATGTATCAGCCCTGTACGGATTCACACTTTCTTTTGTTGGTGCTATCACAATGTTTATATCTGAAAAAATACTGCATACAGGATCATATATCGGGATATCTGTATTTCTCGGTTTTCTAGCATTCGTTGCTCTATACGGATGATGGAAGGGAATTAAGATTGAAAAATAAAAAACAAGTCGCCATCGAGAAGATGGCGACGAGCGAGGGTGGGAGTACTTCAATGGAGGTAGATCAGTTTCCAGATTCTGATTCTTTTCTTCATTTTTTCCACCTGCCTCTTGAGCATGTTTCGAGAGAGGCGCCATATAATCCATATGGTGCCACCAATCAGCAATATGCTGAGGCCGAAGATGAGAAGTGATTCTACGTTTATGTCGGCAGAACTACAGTGAATACGGAAATCGCAGTCAGAAAAAGTTGCCACTTGAAAACTCCACCCATCCGACTCACCTCGAACAGGAAATAAATTAAGGGAGTGAGCCCTGTAAATATCCCTGAACAATAGCTGCGGATTATTCTATCGTATCACTTCTTTTTTGTCTGTCAAAAATTCGAGTGGATTTTTTAACTTTTTCTATATAATCTTTCCATTATAATTACACCACATTCTATGTCCCAAATCCTTGTTTCCACGATTCGTTCTCAATATCTTGATTTTTTCAAAAGCAAACAACACGCAATAATCCCATCGGCGCCACTTGTTCCTGAGAATGATCCCTCAGTACTATTCAATACGGCAGGTATGCAACCACTGGTTCCATATCTTCTTGGTGAGCCTCATCCACTCGGAAAACGTCTTGCTGATGTACAGAAGTGTGTACGAACAGGAGATATCGATGATGTTGGTGATGATACGCATCTTACGTTTTTTGAAATGCTTGGAAACTGGTCACTTGGTGATTATTTCAAGCGTGAATCTATTGAGATGAGTTGGGAATTTTTGACAAGTAAAGATTGGCTCGGACTCGATCCTGAGATGATTTCAGTAACAGTATTTGAAGGAGATGCTAACGCACCTCGTGATGAAGAGTCAGCAGATATCTGGAAATCGATCGGAATGCCTGTAGATAAAATTGCATATCTTCCAGCAGAAGATAACTGGTGGGCAGCAGGTCCAACAGGTCCTTGTGGTCCTGATACTGAAATATTTTATTGGATGGGCGAAGGGAAACCACCTCACGGATCGAATAAAGGAACAGACTCCAAGATGTGGATGGAGATTTGGAATAATGTATTCATGCAATACAATCGTGTAGATGCGACGACTCTGAATAACCTTCCTGCACAATGTGTGGATACGGGTATGGGAATAGAGCGCTGTGCTGTGACTCTCAATGGAATGAAGAGTGTATATGAAACTGATTCATTTGCTCCAGTACTTGAGAAAATCAAACAAATTGTTGGTGAAAATAATTATAATGAGAGATCAGCTCGTATTATCGCAGATCATATTCGTACTGCTACTCATATGATCTCTGATGGGGTAGTTCCAAAGAATATGGATCAAGGATATATCCTTCGTCGTCTCATTCGTCGCGCGATTCGTGAGGCATATAAGATGGGATATGAACTTCCATTTGCAAGCGAAATTGCAGAGATCTATATTGCTCAATTCTCATCTATCTACGCGAGTGTGGCGAACAACGCAGAGAAAATCAAAACAGAGCTCAATCTTGAGGAAGGGAAATTTGCAAAAACGCTTAAGGATGGAGTTCGTGAATTTGAAAAGATTGTCGGAGGATTCAAGATTGCATTCGAACGATCAGGGCAACAGATTACTCAAATTTCTGGAGGAAAGGCGTTCACGCTTTTTGATACGTATGGATTTCCGCTTGAGATGACGGTAGAACTTGCTAAAGAACAAGGACTTTCTGTTGATATCGAAGGATTCAATGTAGCATTTGAGAAACACCAAGAGCTCTCTCGTACAGCCTCTGCTGGTAAATTCGTCGGAGGACTCGGAGATAATTCTCCTGAGACAGTAGCACTTCACTCGGCGTGTCATCTGATGCTTGCAGGTCTTCGGAAAGTTCTCGGAGATTGTGTTCATCAAGCAGGATCCAATATCACTGCTGAGCGTCTTCGCTTTGATTTTACTTATGGAGAAAAAATGACTCCAGAACAAATTAAGGCTGTTGAGGAATATGTGAATACCGCGATATTATCAGAACTCACTGTGAGTATCGATAATATGGATAAAACTGAAGCGAAAAATGGAGGAGTGGAAGGAGCTTTCTGGGAAAAATATCCAGATATTGTAAAAGTATATTCTATGAAGGGGGCTGATGGAGTAACGTATTCTCGTGAACTCTGTGGTGGTCCGCATGTTGAGAATTCTCGTGAGATGGGCAAGTTTCGTATCGTAAAAGAAGAATCGAGTAGTTCAGGAGTAAGAAGAATCAAGGCGGTGTTAGAGAAATAAAAAATTTTATTTTATACACTGAAAGAAATTATGAAACATATTATATCGATTTTATTGTGTTGAATCCCATTATGTTGAATGATATTGGCAGTAATGGCGGGAGCAGCTCGTTCAGCTCCAGGATATGATTTTTATGCATTTCTTTTCATTATCACAATTATATGTTGTGTGTTACAAGTTTTGCTCATGAAAAAATATGGTAAAAGTTTTTTTATGATATTTTGATTCTTACTGAATCTTCTAATTTTACTATCATTTATTCCCACGTGGTATCAGTATACTGGGGATAATTATACTTGGTGTAATCGAATTGATTTAGGATATCAGTCCTGATGTCAATTATCAAAAATGATTGAATTTTTGGAAGAAGAATGAAAAAAAGAAAATTTTACAGTTACTAAAGTTATTGATAACTCAGTAATTGAATCTATCCGATGATTATTTCCAGAAGCCATTATAAGTGATGATAAAACTTACTTAATAGTAAATTATCAACGTGATGTAAGTTGAGACATCTATGCTTCAAATCGTATTTATGTAACATCTGCTGGTTTGGTGTATGTTTCAAATATTCATACCGATCCGCTTGACCGTAATAATACTTTTGGTATGCGAAGACTTATTAAATTCTAACAGAAACTGGAAAATTTATATAACAGGGGATGATTCTTGGTCTTATGGATATGATTATATTACTCGACCACTTTCGCTTTGCTATGATATTGTGGAAAACGTTTGAAAACAGGTTCAGAGATTTACTCAAATATAAAATAATATGAACTCTCTTTCAAGAATTCCAGAAAATCCTACCAAGAATTCCAAATGTATTATTATGCTTCATTGAGTTTGATCAAATAAAGAGGATTTATTTGGCTTATCTTCGTATTTTGCAGAGGAAGATTATATATTTTCGCTAGATTGATGTTTTTGACTTGGAGAAAATAGACATGCCTGGTATAGGGTAGATTTTTCTACAGGAAAACCTCTTTACACCAAGGAAGACCTTGAAAAAGGATATAGGCATATAATGGAATTTATTCAGGAAATTTCAGAGAAATTTGATTTTTCTCTGGATCAGATTTTTTTGATGGGATTCAGTCAAGGTGCTATTATGTCTTATTATACTCTCTATAGATCACCAGAGTTTATCTGAGGAATTATTGCTCTTTCTGGTCGTATTCTGTCAGAGATTGATTTCGTGTGAATAGATATAGAACGATATTTTAACAAAAAAATATTTATCTGACATGGTAATCAAGATCAAGTAATCTGAGTTGAATCAAGTAATGGCGCTATCCAATTTGCAAAACAATTACAAATTGAACCAGAAGTTCATCTCTATAATATTCCACATACTATCTCTCAAGTAGAGATGACTGATATTATTAGTTGGCTATAATCGATATTTTGTTATTTATCTCAAATTATGTTTACTCTCGAACAAATCAAACACGCTCATTCGCAGGTAAAATCTGGTGCCGACTTTCCATCTTATATTCAAGCAATTAAAGAACTCTGAGTGAGTTCTTATGAGGTTTCAGTTCGTGATGGAACCGTTGTGTATTCAGGTCTGGATAATTTTCAGATATCAAGTTTGACTGGAATCAATCCTTTGTCTATTTCTAATATTTTGGATGCTGAACAATTCAAATCAGATCTCAAAAATCATCAAAATGGGAATACAGATTATCCCACATTTTGTAATGATTGTGCTAAATCAGGTATAGAAAAATGGATTATGGATCTCCGTATATGACTTGTACGTACTCTGATACTTTTGAGAATCAGGTTCTCGTTGAAAATATCCCAAGTTAAAATAAAAAGGACTATACTAGTCCTTTTTTCATAGTCCGATGAAGTATTCTTCAAAGCTTCGCTCACGACAAGCCTTAGGTTTGAAACGGCTCACTTTTGCAAAATTTGCCTTGAGTGGTGCCATGAGATCATTAACATCTTCTCATACGAATACCTTTAGAACGAGATTGCCTCATTTTTTCAAGAAAACTTTCGCTACATCGAGGATAGCGAGATTGAGTTCTATTGATCTATATTGATCTACTCAACTCATTCCTGTGGTTGATGGTGCAATATCTGAAGTGATAAGATCAAATTGTCCGATTCCGAGAGAATCGAGAAAAGTCCTAATTTTTTCATATTCAAAAATACTTTCCTGAAGGAGATGAATGTTTCATCTTCCAAAATTAGGATCAATTTTGGTGATATCGATACCAACTACTTTGTGCTCAAGATCCACAATTTTCCCAATAACTTGAAGAAAACTTCCTGGCGCAGCTCATACATCGAGTACATTCATCTGAGGATGAATAAGGTTATATTTTTCTTGAAGTTCAATCAACTTAAATGCACTACGAGCACGATATCCGAGTTTCTTTGCTTTTGCAAAATATGGGTCCTGAACGATGAATTGTTTGGTCATGAGTTGATTGACAGATAATGAATTCTCTATACACTGGCGCTAAATATAATGCCATTATCCTAGTCTTTTTGTATGGAAAATCAACCGAAAAAATGAACATACCTTTTGATGGACCTCGAGATGACAGGTTTGAACCCATTTCAGCATGGAGTAATTGAAGTTGGTATGATTGTTCTTGATGCTCAGTTTGAGATTTTATGAGAGCTTATTATGGATTTGTGTCCACCAGAAGATGTAGTTATCGATAGATCAGCACTCGAATACAACGGCTTTACAATTGATCGTATTGCTGCAGGTCGATCTTATGAAGAATTTTGTGATATTTTTACAGGATTTTATGCAACATATTTCTCTCCTGAAAATAAACCAATCATGGTAGGACAATATATCACTGCTGATATAGTATTTCTCTCTAGTGTGTTTGATCGATCTCGCCGTAGTAAACTCATGGAGTCTCTTGGTAACGATATTATCGATACCAAGTCGATCGCTAATCAGGCCAATGCAATCGCAAGATATAACAATATTAGACTTCCATTTCAGAGTACAAGCCTCTCGAAACCAGGATGACTTTCGGAAGTATTCAAAGTTGCTGGTTATCAGGCACATACTGCAAAAGGTGATATGCTTGCCACACGAGAAGTACTTCTCAAGTTTCTCCATTTCAAACGATAAAATCCCAAAATTTTCCCTTTCAAAAGAGGGGATTTTTTATATACTCAGACTCAAGGTATTCACTATTTTTAGATTCCTTTTTTATAAATTCAATTTTCTATGCCATATCCAACAGAGTGGAACCTCACTCGTTATTTTTATACAGGTCTCGATGATCCAAAACTTGCCGCAGATATTGCCAATATTCTTCCTCTTACACTAGCATTTTCAGAAAAATATGCCACAGTTTTTGGTAAATTTACCACTCCAGAACAAATTCTCGAATTCTATGCTGATTATACCAAGCTCTCACATGAGATGGCAACATCAAGTTACTATCTTTTTTATAGATCTTCTCTTGATACTCAGGATCTTGAGGTGACAAAACGAATGTGAGAAGTCGATTATATCTATACAGAAGCTTCTAATCTTATGCTTTTCGTAGCACAAGGATGGAAAGAAATCGGATATGAACGTATTCTTGAATGGTCGAATGATCCTAAGCTTGCTGCATACAAGAATGATCTTGTTTCGACTGCAGATAATATCAAATACATTCTTGGTGAAAAAGAAGAAAAAGTTCTCAATATCAAATCACGTCCACTTGGGCTTGCGAATTCACTTCATGATGAACTCACGGGTTCGTATGAATTCATGATGACGATAGACGGTGTAGAAAAAAAGCTTACCGAAGAAGAAGTTCGAAGCTATAGACAACATACCGATCGAAGTGTTCGCATAGAGGCCTATAAGAGTCTCAGAAGAGTATATAATACAAAACAAAATCAGATCTCACTTGGTAATATCTATACGAGTATTGTAAAAGATTGGAGTTCAGAGATCACGATGCGAGGTTATCCAGATAACGTGATGGCACAACGCAATATCTCAGAAGAGATGGATGATGAGGTGGTAAATATGTTACTTTCCGAAGTTGAGAAAGCCTATCCACTCTATCAAAGATTCTTAAAAGCGAAGGCAAGTATGCTCGGGCTTTCAGATTTTTGAGTACATGATGTGGGCGCTCCAATGGGAAATGTTGAGAAAGAATTCTCATTCGAAGAAGCGTATGATCTTCATCTTTCTGTGATGAAAGATTTTGATAAAGATTTCTACGATTATTCACTTGAGATGATACAAGAAGGTCGTATTGACGCCTTTCCTAGAGCAGGTAAACGTGGATGAGCATTTGCAAGTTACCGCAAATGAGATCCATCATTTGTCCTTCTGAACTTTACAGGAAAACTTCGTGATGTATCGACGATTTCTCATGAACTCGGTCATGCGATCCATGGTCATCTATCGCAAGTACAAGAGGCACCAGTATATGATTCAGCCCTTTCTATGGCTGAGACAGCTTCGATTTTCTCTGAGATGTTACTCGGAGAAAAGGTAAAGTCACTCGTAACACAAGAAGAATACAAAGAATATCTCAATGAGCGACTTGGTGATGTATTTGCAACGATTTTCCGTCAGGTACAATATGTGATCTTCGAACGAGCCGTACATAGCCAGATTCATACAGGTCAAGAACTCACGTATAAGGAACTCAATGGAATGTGGAGAGATGCACAAGAATCACTCTATAGTGGAACCGTAGCTTATGATATGGCTCGCGAAGAAGAAAGTGGATGGTCTATGGTTCCTCATATCTATCATACGCCGTTCTATTGCTACGCATATGCATTTGGTAACCTCCTCACGTTCTCACTCTATAACAAGGTACAATCTGGTGAACTATCAAAAGAAGACTACAAGGATATCCTTCGCTCTGGATGATCTGAGCGTCCTCGTGATCTCCTTGGTCGCTACGGTATAGATATTGCATCAGCAGACTTTTACCAAGCTGGACTCAGAGAAGTAGAGAAGATGGTGGAGGAATTTGAGAAACTCGTGTAATAACTTTTCCTTTTTATGCCAACTCCAATCCAATCTCCATCTGCAAACATTCATCCATTTCTCGATGTTGGGATCCCAGCGAAATACTGGAAAACTGGAGTTGTTCCAAATGGAAAAATACTCACAACAGGGAATCCAAGTGTAGATATGGAATATCTGATGTTGATGGCGTATAATCCAAATCCTGGATCAGTTATATATTCTTGAGATGGGGAGTATCCTCAATTTTCTGAGAATGGATTTTCTGGTCAATGTGTGGCTTTTACTAAAGCTGTTTCTGATATGAGATCTACTCCAACAAGTGCTTGGAAACCATGATTATCTCTTATAGAACTTGTGAATCTATCTCAATTCAAATCTCCAACCTCTTATCGTGGCATGATGATTGCTTGCTTTGACGGAAATACAGATTATTCACTTGCAGAACCTCACAAGAAACATGTGGCGATACTTCTCGGAATTAATAAAAATGCACTTGGAAAAGTAGTGAGTATAATTGTTGTAGATCAGAATTATTATAGTTACGCACCATATCAGATGTATACTGGTAAAATTGCAAAGCATACCATTCCATGGTGAACTGACAAGCAAAAATGAGTCTGATATGCCCGTAGTTACCATATTGTTAATATTTAGATTTTTGAAAACCATTGCTCGTTCCCTCATTCCTGAAAACTTTAGTTACTATCGAACGGGTTCGAGAGTTTTTTATGAGTATTACAAAAAATATACGAATTTAGTTGTTGAAAAAACAGGGAAATGATATGAATTTTTCAGAGCATTTCGGGTATTTCCTGGATTTTACAGTGTAATAAATGAAAAAAATGATACCGAATTAACGACTCAAATTCTAAAAAAGTCAGGAATATCACATGGTATTATCTGGTGGACACCGAGTCGAATTATGCAAAAACCAAAAGGCTGGTTGAGGTTGCCAACTTGGTTTGCCAAGAGAGATATTCATGCTTCTCGAAGTGCTTTTTCAATTTTGGATACTCAGGAATACTGGAATAAATGGTCATCCAAGGCTAGATCTCATCGTCGCCATGTTATTGAAAACATTGATTCTGTAAAAATCCAAATCCGCGCAGATGAAAACCTAGAGAGATTTCTGGATTTATATAGATCCACACGGATTCATGATCCGAATAAGGTATTTGTAGATCATATGACAAAGAAACTTTTTGCTAATACAGAGAGCCCATATCGCATATATATCGCCTACGTGGATGGAATTCCTTTAGCTGGAGCATTGTTTATCGATGAAGGGGTAACGAGCGAATATTGGGCTTCTTTTTATCATTCTGATTCTCGTCCATATCACCTTGGAATTGCCATTATGGACAGATGGTTTCTTGACTCATATAAAAAATCAATACAATACTGTGATCTTGATCATATGCAAGATGATGGACAGTCATCGGGTTATGCTGGATATACAGAATTCAAATCATCAATTGCTGATTATGATGTATATTTTCATGATATGTGGATCAAAATTTTCTAACCTTTTTTCTTATGCACTCTCTTATTATTTTTGATCTTGATGATACTCTCGCTGAGAGCAAGGCTCAAATCCAACCAAATATGGCTGATGCTATGACACGATTACTCTCTATTCGTAAAGTTGCGATTATTACTGGTGGCAAATATGAACAGATTATTAAACAAGTAGTTTCACAATTGCCAGCAAATGCAAACCTTGAGAATTTATATTTATTTCCTACTTGTGGAGCATCATTTTATCAATTTAAAAATGGTAATTGGATCAATATTTATGAAGAAAAACTCTCATCTGATGAAGTAAAAAAAATCTTCACAGCCCTCAAAGAAGCTCAATTGGAAGCCAATGTGATAACCGACTGACCACTCTATTGAGAGCAAATTGAAGATCGTGGAACTCAAGTATCATGGTCAGCTCTTGGTCAACAATGCCCTGGAAATGTCAAAGTTACCTGGGATCCAGATCAGAAAAAAAGACTCTCAATGCTCCCATTTTTACAAGATAAAATTCCAGAATTTGAAGCTCGTGTAGGAGGTGCTACGACTATTGATGTAACTCGTAAATGAGTGGATAAAAAATACGGAATCTATCAGATGGAAAAGTATCTCGAAGTTCCACTTTCTGATATGCTCTTCATCGGTGATGCAATATTTTCAGGAGGAAATGATTATGCAGCTGTAGAAGTTGGTATCGATTATGAAAAAACTACTGGCCCAGAAATGACACATTCTCTCATCGAAGAAATTGTTCGAGTTGGGTAAAAATATACAAAAAAGAATCAAACGTAATAGTTTGATTCTTTTTTTAATTCCTATTCTTGTACACATACTTTATTCAAAAATAAAAATACAGTACCAGATATACCCGAAATATCCACCAAATAAAACTATATTATACAATATTCACAAAAAAATCTTTTCCTTTGCCAATCTTATCATTTTGGGTGATTATATTGTATTTTTGCTATATTTTGATGAAATTAAAATATATGAAAATATTACAGTATACGAAAATGTATTACAACATTCTTACAGTTTGGGTTTTTTTGAAAATAATCGCTTGACAAGTTTTTCATCTTTGACAGAAATATTGTTCATCAATATCATTATAGCACTTCTGAAATTGGTTCAGTGAGTCAGAATTTGATCCTGTTAAATAGTTGGGCAAATAGAAAGGCTTCAAATGAAAGTCCGTTTCAAACACACAGCTCTCGCGACTGTCTTCGCGGGGATCAGTTCAGTTGGTGTTGCTCAGAATGTTCCGAGTGGATGGTCACTAGTTCAATCTGTTTCAACTTCAAACGTGAAGATTTACCAGAAAGGTACTTCGAAGGTCTATGCTCAAGTCGTCAATATTGGAGCAGGTGCCAAGGTTCAGCTTATTCAGAATTATACTGGACAAGTTCAGTCTACAAGCAATTTTCAATATTATCGGGGATATAGTTCTTCTACTGTGGCAAATTGGTATTCTTCACAGGGTGCACCAGTATCTGTGGTAAATGGTAATTATTTTGGTACAAATACTAATCCATCCAATCGAGTATACTTTTCATTTGGTATGCGAGTTAATGGTGCTTCTTATGATACTGGTGCCGAAACCAGACCAGAGCTCATTAATGATCTTCAGTTGGAAATATTTACAGGGCAAGGTGGATATATTGGACCTCGTTCGGCATCTCGCTTGCAAAATGGCCCAGCTCAGAATATCATTGGTGGACTCTCACCCAATAAGGCGATTAATCAGGCTGGAAATATTGGGCGTACTGGAATCTGCACTTTGTCACCCTCGAGTCCATCCGGCTTGATACTCATATTAAGTTATGAACGAGCTCAACAGAGTCTTGTTAACACTGATTTCAGTGCATGGCAATGTAATACGGGTGGTCGAATCATGATGGATGGAAGTGCTTCTTCGCAACTGAGAACTGTCAATGCTGATATTAAGATAGACGGTATTGATGCAAAGAATGTTTCTGGTCGTTCCGTCCCGCAAGTGATCGTAATCCGTAATAACTAAATTCGTTACTACTGATTAGATCATTCTCTTCCCGGAAGGCTTTCGAGCCTTCCGTTTTTCTAAACTTTCTTATTTGGAATCCTATGTCAAAAAATCTTCATTTCTCTATTCTCCTTATCTCACTCCTCATCCTTATTGGTTCAGGATTCTACTATTATGGAAGTATTACTCAAGATACTACAACAGTAGTTGATCCTACACAAAACCATACTCCTCAAATTTCAAGTATTCCAAATCCCTTCTCAAGTGGCAATATGGTAATCGATAGTATTCCCACTCAACCTACTTGGGAAACCAGTTCTGGGAAGAAAGTATTTTATAATACTAATTGGATGGGTAGAACTGTTATAGTAGATGGAAAACCCATTCATTACCAATTTGGTAGTGGTAATCCCATAGAGACAGATAAGAGCATAGATGAACTTATGAAGATGAATAGGGATTGTTTGAATTACTCCACTAAGCTTTGTAGTGAAAAAACTATTAGCCTAAATGGAGAATTTATTTCTGTTTCAAAAAAAGAAGACGGTACTTTCGAAGATCCTGAACGAAACCCATCTCGTATGACTCCTGAAATCGAGTATCTTGCTTATTCCTTTCTCTCGAATCCCATTATTCGTCAAAGTAGTGAATCATGTGGAGAATATTTTTGGATTAGTGGTCCTGTAATTTACCAGGCCATATCTCCTCATGATGATATTGCACATGTGCAATTAGATAATTGGTGGAATCCCTATTATATAGATATAAATAAGCTGATTGTTATTAATACAGAAACAGGAAGAAAGGAATTAAATCTTGATCCTATATGGACGCTTGATACACAAATTCAACTTTCTCTATTGCAATCAGGTGGAATACCCCGTTATCCAAATACAAAGCTGATAGTTTGTCTTAAGAAACATAACCAACTCCAACTCCTTCAAGCTCATGTGGCTTCTCATTATGAGAGATTACGAAAGTTATGGGTAGGAAAATAAATACCAATCTCCTCATGCCAATACCTCTACAAATATTACATATATAACTCTCGATATATTCCTTTTCTATCTCACTACTCGTAAGTGTAGAAAATGAATCTATCTATTCATACTCTTCCATGCAATGTGGAAGAGTTTTTTTATCTTGATTCGATTGAATATATATGATATAATTTCCTTATGCAAAAAAAGGAAGATCTCATTCAAGAAAATATAGAACTCAGAGCTCGTCTTGATCTCGCAAAAAAATGGATGCGTAGACAAGTGGCGAGTTCGATTGCTAAGATTCAAAAAGAATCTACCGTAGCGCGTACTCGTGGAAATGTGAATGCAGTATGGAAAGAAAATGGAGTAGATATAATTACTGGCAAGATTCTACATCAATTTGATTCTGTTTTGGATCATGCACCAAAATATACACTTGAACGACTGATTGATGCTGAGATCTATTGGCATACCCTACAAGAGTATCCTCATATGGATGCACTCCCGATTGTACTCGCATATCAGAAGATATTTGATGCTTGGATTGAAGAAGTATTGATTGTTCCATGGCGTAATATACATCATCAAACCATGAATAGATCGACCTTATTTTCTAGAGAGATTGATATTCTCGATCGAGATATTGAGAATATTTTATCCAAAAAATATACACTTTCGATTGGTAGACTCTACCAAATTCTTTCTCTGATTCGATCTGAAACTGAATTGTCATGAAATATATGAAGTCTTGTTTCTTATTGGAAAACCAATAAAAATACCATCTTAGATGGACTTGTTTCTGATGATTTTTTTGTATTTTTCTCAGATGTCATGAAACGAGAAATCTGGTCCAAAAAACGTCATGAATCAAAGGTGAACTACACTGATGCAAAAATTACTCGTGAAATAATGATCGGAACAGAAGGTTCTAAGAGTTCTCTATTTCATATACTTTTTTCTTTCGTGTAGGATATTATTTTGATTCTTAGATTTTTTGATTATCATCATGGTATGATAATACTCTGACTTGACCCTGGAACAGCTATAACTGGATTTGCTCTTCTTGAAAAAGAATGAAAAAAAATTCGTATTCTTGAATATGGAGTAATAACAACTCTTCCAGGCACTGCTTTTTCCGATCGACTGGTTCAGATTGCCACAGACCTCTCTCAGATTCTTGATACATATAATCCAACAGTTTGTTGAATTGAGAGGCTTTTTTTCCTTCGAAATGTAACCAATGGTATCGATGTGGCTCAGGCTCGTTGAGTACTTGTATATAATCTTGCTATTCGTGGTATTCCTATGATAGAATTCACTCCACTTCAGGTAAAACAGGGGATTGCTGGTAATGGTTTTGCTAAAAAACCACAAGTTCAAAAAGCTCTCAAAATGGTACTCGGACTCAGTGAGATACCGAAACCTGATGATGCAGCCGATGCTCTTGCTATTGCATATCTCACATCACTCAAGTATAATAGTATATAGAAACCAAAAAATCGCTTGCCTTTCCCCATCTCTTCAATACTATATTGGGTAATATAGTTTAATTGCAACTCGCGTATGGAAATATTTTCTGCATTTGCACAAACGTTCCAAGTTACAGAATTTGATATTCTCTTTTTCTTGGTCATTTTTTTTATGACTTTGATCATGTATTATTTTTGGACGTTGCATACTCTCTATGAGATAGCATTTGGTGCTATTGTAGGAATAGGAATATATGTACTACTTTCTGTACTACTTCTCGGAAATGGACCAATGGGAACGAGTGGATGATTGTTTCCTTTTCCTTTTGCCGTTGTCATCATTAGTATTGCCGTATATTCCGTATTTATACTGGCTGTATTGTTTCCACTTCATGGTTGACTGGTTATATCAGAAACAACTAATCCAACGGTATATACTGCTCAATATATATTTGTCAGTATGTTCTTGTTATTCTCACTTACTGCGGTGATATTTTATATGATTGAACAAACCTATATATTCCAAGTAGGAACAATATTTGCTTGGTTTCGGGATGCGAGTTTTTATGAAAATACTATTCGTCCATCAGCCGTTTTTGGTTATATGATGGCACATAAAGATGTTATAGTTCCACTTGGAGTGCTCCTTATGCTATATAAATTACTCCTTGCTAATATCTTGAATGCGGTGGCATTATCTATTTGGTATAATTTGGCACATATTGGATTCTATCGTAAGAATGAAGATGCTGCATATCGTGTAGAATTTCATGAAGTTGGATGAGGTCACGGCGGTGGACATGATGCTCATGATACTCATGCTGCAGATTCTCATGATAAACACGGATGACATCATTAGTATTTTTTATATAAACCCTCTCGT
>JAIESH010000080.1 GCA_019746175.1 Candidatus Altimarinota bacterium | reverse complement strand
ACTGGACATGGACGTGAAGTTGCAGAAACGAATACTGGACATGGACGTGAAGTTGCAGAAACGAATACTGGACATGGACGTGAAGTTGCAGAAACGAATACTGGACATGGTTATTCATCAGAATCATATGCATACCAAGATGATATGAATTTGACATGAGATGATCTTGCGATGAACTGAGCCAATGTAGTGTCATGAATCGAGGTTGATCCAATAATCCTTGGTACAGTAGTATAAAAAATAAAACATTTAAAAAAACGACCTCCATTTCTAATGGAGGTCGTTTTGAAATATCTAAATTCTATTTCTATTATCAGTAAAGAAGTATGACCTGAATGTAGCATTTCTCATGGATCGCGAAAAAGGAATATTCTCTGGTGATCGTGAAACAAGCCGAATCCAACGAGAAAGGAGCTCTTGCTTAAACTGTGGAGCCTTTCATTCTTCATTGTGTTCATTTCATTGATGCTCAGAATCACGAACTAGCTTGATATAGAGGGTATTCGCGTGTACTAATTTTCCATCAATATCACTCAGATATCACTGCAATACTGTTGCAATCCACTTAAAGATAGCATTGGTATTTGCGGGATTATCTTGTCATGTCCGAATCATTGATCCAACATACATGATATAATCTCCATTTTTATCCATATACAGGGTAAAATCACATTGTATATGTGTATCATTATATTTAGCTTTTACCTCCAAGATATTAGCTCATTTGGCATCTGTTCATTTATAGAGAAAATGTCCTATAGAATCTGTATGAATATATTCATTGGTAATTCTATCTTCAAATTTACCTTCTCATCTTGTTCAGATTTTTTCAATTAATTCATACTGTTGTCTCTTGAATAATGGTAATAATTCGGATTGTATTGTTTTTGGATCTTCTGAATAAATATATCAATTTACCTCAATATACAGTACGGATAATCCAGAAAAAGCCGGCATCATCTGATTAATATCCTCAATTCCATAGCGCACAATATATCTTTTGGTGCCATTTGGTAATGTTGAGGCAAATACAATTGAGAGATGGTATTTATCTGGAAAAGTGAGAATAATTGGATTATCAATAGCTTTCTGAATAAGATCTTTATTGATCAGATCAATAGATATTCGAGTTCTATGATCGATACTTGATCGATTTTCTCTCAAGAAATTACGCTGCTTTATTCGAGAAAAGCTTCATTCAGGATCAACCTGAATTCCTTTTCGGAGGTTCGTCATTTTTGTAATAGCTTCTTGTAGGTTTATGATATCTTCATTTGTTTCATGTGAGGTTAGTTGAGTATATTCGTCTCATCATAAAATTGTTGATGTCCGATTAAGTAAGGATAGGGAAATCAATTTTTGAATATATGGAAATAATTCCTTAATATCATCGGTAACTTGTCGTAGCATTTCTTCTTCTTTATCTTGATTGTCAATATCGGCATTAATTAGAATAGAATATGATTGATTCATCTCACCCGTAAGAACATACACATGTTCTTTTCATCACGTACTTTTTTGAAAAATAGAAATCTTACTTTTTCAAATTGAACATGTATTGTTAATAACAGAGATAGAATATAAAAAATCACAAGTCCACTTCATTGACATGAAATGACGAGCATCATGAAAATCATTATGTTCTTCTTCTTGCCTTTGAAGCAATGAGCCATCTATGCTCTCAAGGATATCTTCATCTGAACAAGCAGTACCAATAACGAGGTCTTCCATCAATAGATGAGTACATCTCATGAACTGTTTATAAAAAGGGAGTTCTTTAAAAATTTCTCTATTTATAGATCTATTTCCCGTTCAGATAGCAATATTATAAATATCGAGCATCATATGACACACCTGTATCTGAGTTTGAGGAAGTGGCTTTGGATTAGCAATGAGATTCATTGTCATATGTTCGAATAATTCTATCAGAGATCATAGAAAAAATCGAGCATTTCCTCCATTGAGATAATGATCAACATTAAATCCTTTTTTATTAATTTTCTTTTGTCCATTAAGGACGAATTGCAGACTACCTGGATTAGTTACCATAGCTTGCTCCATCAATTCATCATCATTTTGCAATTTTTCTATCGCAATATAAAGGAGCACTTCGATATGAAATAAATGTTGCTTATCTTCATTTTGTGAAGTTTTTATGAGTTCATCACGCTCTCTCATCAGATTTGCTATTTCTCATATATTACCTATCTCTATTTTTTTTACCCTAAGAAGAATCTCGAGTATTCTGAGCTTCATTTTTGGTCTCTCAATCAGGTGAGGATGCTTTTCATGATAGATTTTATCTAATTGTTTCAATCCTAAATTTGCATTTTTTAATGCAAGATCCATATCTTCTCATTCATATATTCAACGATCAATCATCATGGAAATCTCCAGAATAAAAAGATCAAATTTCGTTTGTGCAGATGAAAACTTAGTAGAGAGTAATTTTCATAAACTAATATATTTTTCTGCTTTTTCATAATTTCCTATTCTAGAATAGAAATAAGCAATATTCTCAACTAGATGCAGTAGTGTATGTCTATAGAGATATATCTGATTATCTGAAAGTTTAAATTCTTCAAATGTAGACATATCACTACTATAAAACAATCTTTGTATATGTTGATCAATCAAATTTTCCATTTCTTGAGTTTTTTGAATTCAAGATGAGTAATCTGCACTATTAGAAACTGCAGCGATCCACTCAGACATAAATCTGAGATATTCTGGACTTTTTTTGATATCAGGAATTTCTTCTAATTTTTGATATAAACATGATAGAAAATAATATGCTTGAGTTGGATTTTTCCCTCTATACTCAATAATTCCATTATTCAGATATGCTAAATATAAAGGAATTTGGTGTGTCTCTGTAGGAAGAATAGGATCTTCCTTAAAGTCACTATCACTATGAGTATATTTTGATATATAATTACTTCTTGAGAGAATCGCCCATTGCAATCGAGCCGAAAGTTGCCCAAAACCAGGAAACTGTTCAGTTTCAATATTTTCTGAGCTATCTCATCATCTTGTGATATGAGGTGGATCATCCATACTGTTCTAGTTAGAGAAAATAAATATTTTTATTAATTTTATTAAAAGTATTCTACATAAAAATCTCATCATAGCAAGTCCATAATAATAGATAGACTAACTCTATCTATAAATAAATCCCTCATAAAATGAGGGATTTATTTATAGGGGATTTATTTCAGGGTCAGCTTGAGCTCTACTTGTCCAGACCAAGGCCCTTCTGCCATCTTATTTTCTCCAATAATCAGTATATATTTTCCTGTTTGAGTTAATGTATACTTGAGATCTCGACCAAATGGACCATCACTCTTCTGATCTGGTAATACAATCTGAGTGATTCGAATATTTGCCATTGTATCATCGGGAGTTGAGAGTGTTGCTATCAATGACTTGTTTGCTTCAGCATCAAAATGTACTATAATCTTTGATCCAGTTCCATGAGGTACACTCAAAAATCACTCATTATTTGTGAATTTCACAATATAGTGTTTGTCTTGTGTTTCTCAACTAGATGTTGCACCAGTAGAAATTGGAACAACTGGCATATCTATTACAGGAGGACGCGGAGGCATAGGTGTCTGAGGATTGGTCCCGATAGTACAAGATGTTAGTACAATTACACTGAGAATAATACTATATTTGAGATTCATACAATGAAATTAAGGACTGAGATTCTACTCAAAATAGAGCAAAAGTAAACTAAAGCGGAATATGATAGAATTCATCTCCTCTTTCATTACTGTAATCTTGTTTGATTCAGGCGAATTTGAGAGCAAGTTTGCGGCTTGCATCGTTTCTCGGATCAAGATAGTGTTTGAGATATTGATACTTGGTATTAGCTCTCGCCCAATACATGATCGCGTCATACGCCTCTGTCGCATATCACTTCCCTTGTTCATCCGTGCAGATCCAGATTCCTATATTCATCGTATTTGGTTCAGGTTTATTGAGTCCAGCACATCCTATAAACTTCAGAGATTCTCGATCAAATATAAAATTCTCAAACAATTCTCCCCTCTTCATCCCCTCAACAATACTCAGAACAAAATCTATCTCCTCTTCGTATGTAGGGTGAAAATCACTCACATAATGATCCTTGTTTGCCTTGCAGAATTCCTCCGCAAGCTCTCTGATATCTACTCTTCCATCCACTGAAAAAGGAAGCAAAAAACATCTTGGAGTGTCTATATGCTCGTGGATGAGATCGATATGAGGAGTAGAGAAAAAAGGCATATGTAAATTTACACTACATAAGTGTATATATTCTTTCAAAAAATCAAAAATGAATGAAAATTAAAAAAGTATTTTCTAAAGGTTATATAGTTCGTATAATAATAACATGAATTTCAAACAAAAACTTACATCTCTGTTAGAAAATGAAAGATTTATAGAATATAGTGGCACATATAGTCATGATTTTCTCAAAAACCTCTTTCTAGAAGATATTTCAAAGAATCTTGAGATATTGATTGAAGAAATAGCAACAAAGCTAAATGAACAAGAAATATGGAGTTTTGTAAGTTTTTTGAGTTCGGTATATGAAGATAAGAAATCTGAATTTAGTATTGAAGATACCGAAAAAATAAAAGTATTCACCAAAGATGGATTATATAATATTTCAACTCATGATGATGTATATACAAGCCTACTAAAGCTCCTCTCATTCTTACCAAGTAATAAATCAGAATTACTTGATTTGAGTAAATACATACTTGAAAATCGAAAAACCTATACAATATTAGAAGCTCTTAGCTTTGATCTAAGTGAGGCGATTCCGAATGAAAAGATATTTCTTGAAGTCTTCTTGAGGACACTCAATACTCCAAAATGAAACTACCTTTGACTTGCTTGGCATGAAAAATTCTGGGAAATTATAGCAAGACATCCTTATAGAAAATGGTTCTTTGATCAATTATTGATTGATGAAAACAAAATTGCAGCTGATGAATTCTTGGCAAAGTGAAAAAAAGCTTGAGAAGCATTATTAAATTCACTCAATAATGATCAGATAACAATCACGGAAACAATATCATTTTTTCGTGATTTTTTCACAAAACTCTCCCCAGAGAGAACATGGTATGGATATGATTCACATAAGGCAAAAGAGCTACTTGAACTCGTGTTAATATATGCTCAAAAAAATAATATCCCATTCACAGATGAATTATCATTTCTTTTTGAGGAACGCACTTTCTGGCAAATCGAGAGCATATTAGCTCAATATATTTCTAAGAATGATCTTCTGGAATTCTATAAAAAAATGGAATTCAAAGAGATGTATTTATTTAGAATATATGAAGCAATAAAATATGGAAAAAGAGAGGATAAAGAAGAGATTTTAGAGATAATTGAATGACTTGAATGATTCCAGCAAAAGCTACAAGAAGTAGAGCTAGCTCGTGAAAATTGAAGAAAACAATCTGAGGCAAGTACAAAAAAATTCCACGAAAAGATCAAACGCGAAATACGAGATTGGTCGAATAATACTGATGATGATAAGATATCACCTCGACTTCTCGAATACTTTTTTCGAGAGGATTATAATAAACTTTTTTCAAAGAAATATCGCGATGCGGCTACAAAACAACTTAAGAGATTTTTGGGTTGGAATCTCTTCAGTCTTGATGTACCAGTCTACGAACGATATATAGAAGATAGTGGGAAAATAGACTATCGATGATGATATTGGTATAGTGTTGAGTTCTTTACTAAGGCACTCGAAACTGCCAAAAAACTCGATATCAATATCAAAACTCGCAAAATCCAGAGCTCAATAGTAAGATGACTCCTACTATACAATACTTCTGACTTGTCAAAATTATATGAATTACTATGAAGAGATATTAATGACACGGAGGCAGACTATATCTTAATAGCTCTACAACCAGGACATATTAGTAATGCTCGATATCATCTATCAGGACAAAATATACTACCAGTCTTCGAGAAATATGAAAAAATATTTCTCCGAAAAAAACATCGAGAAAAAGTCATAGAACTCTTTAGATCTATTATTACAGATACAGAATTTGATGAGTGGCGGAGAGCAAGTCCGCTCGACTATATAAAATGAGATCTACGCAAAGAGCTACTTCCCTGGCTCAAATCTCATTGGGAAAACATTGTCGATAAAAAAAGAAACTATATTGAAACCTTTGATAGGTGGGGACTCGTACTCAAACTCAATACTATTCTCATACAAGAAAATGATGATAAGGCTATACAGTGGAGACTCAAACAACTATGATCTGCGAAAGTAAAATCACTTTCATTTAATGAAAGACACTCTTGAGGATCGAGAGAATTACATTTTATATGAGTGAGTGATATAGAAAGTGAAATCAATTTTGATAGAGTCCTATGGAAGTGACTGAACCATATCGATGCAAGAAAATATCAGAAAGAACTACTAGATATCATAAGACATTGACTCAATCTCCTAAAAGAAGAGGAAAAAGAAGAAACAAAAATTCTTTCGAATTATGCTAGATATCTCATAAGTGGAGCATTTTCTATTGAAAGCTTTATTTACCAAGATACTATTACTTTTGGGGAAACCCTGGTAAAGAAATATACCTGAGAAGCTAGGAAAATATGATTATGGTCTATAGCAAATGCAAGACAATCTTTGGTTGAGAAAATAATGTGAGAATGAATTTCTCATGAAATTAAAATTGAAAAATCCCCAACAGAAAACGAGAGCCAAATAATTCCTATTGAATTAAAGAAAACAAGAAAAGAACTAAAAGAAACAAAGAAGAACTTAGAAGATAAAAAGGAAGAATTGAGAATTAAGGAGGAGGAAATGGAGCGATATAATCAACAAGAAGAATATTTAAGAAATATATGAGATAATATTATTTTCATTGAGGGATTTACTGGTGTACAACACTTGGAAAAAGCCTGGGAAGTTCTCAGATGAACAAAAGTACCCTTCAAAATAGAGGATGGCTTTGATTGAGATCACATAAAAAAACTACTACTCAAACCGCAAGAATTCAAAAAGAAAAAGATTATTGGTATCTATGATTTAGATGGAAAATGATTATCTCGCTGGGTATGAACTTATATTATAAAAGAAGATAAAAATGATCCTTGAAGTAAATATGAGTCTATTCGAAAGTTTGAAGACTGAAAATGCTTGTATAAGAAAGCTGAGTATAAATGAGAGATGAGATGTGCAATTACTTTGCCTTTAATAAATGATTTCTCACAAAACTTAGGTGAATTAGGAGATTTTAGAAATATTTATTTAGAATGAAGCAAAGAGAATAGCGAGATATTCAATTTAGATATTGAGCATATGTTTTATAATATCCATCCAAGTATTGATACTAAATTTTTCAAAAAAAATTGAGAATTAAATTCAAAAAAAGCCACTTTTCTATGAGATCTTCTCAAATTCGCAGAAACTCTAAAATTAGCAACTTGAGAAAAAATAAATTTAAAAGAACTCTTTAAAAATTTTGAACCATTGCTTGTTCAAATAGAAGAAATACTAGATTGAAAAATTTAAAAAAAATCCTCTGAATAACTCAGAGGATTTTTTATTTTCCAACTTAGATTCTCTCTTTTCCTCCAATATAATTTCGTAGAACTTTTGGTACTGTTACTGTACAATCTTCGTTTTGATAGTTTTCCATGATAGCCACAAGTGCTCGTCCACATGCGAATGCAGTGGCGTCGTTGGTGTGGATAAGTTCTACATCACCTGTTGATCTGCGAACACGAGTTTGCAATCTACGAGATTGATAATCTGTCATGTAGTCAGCGGTATGAGTTTCGCGATATTGTTGTTGACCTGGGAGCCAAGCTTCGATATCTGAACCCTTTGCATTTGGTTTACCAATATCGAATGTACATTTTTGGAGTTTTTGATATGGGATTTCGAGTTGTTGCATGAGGTATTCTTGGATTCCGGCAAAGAGAAGGTGTTCATCGTGAGATGTCTCAGCTGTTGAGAATGATTCCATCTCGAGTTTATCGAATTGGTGCATACGGATAATCCCTTCCATATCTTTACCATATGTTCCTGCTTCCCCGCGGAAACTCGTTGCATATCCGATATAACGAACTGGCATATCAGCTTCTGCGAATATCTCACCCGCATGCATAGAACCGAGAACATGCTCAGCACTTCATTGTAACCAGAGGTCTTGTCCTTCGATTTTGTAGCGATCTTCACGAGGTTCGAGGCGATCCATAGCATCATATGGAGCGGTCTTGATCATATATGGAGGAAGCACAGGAGTGAATGGTTTATCTGAAACTGATAGTCCATGTTCTTTGATGATTTTATCGAGAACTTTTGGATCTCCGAGAGTATCCATTACCCATTGGATAAGTGCAAATTGGAGCTTCACCAGATCTCACTTGAGGTACGCAAAACGAGAACCCGCAACGTTAGCAGCACGTTCCTTGTCGATCCATCCTCGAGCCGCGGCAATCTCTGCATGATTCTTGATTGGAAAATCGAATTCTCTGATTTTTCCCCATTGTTTCACCATCACATTCTCATCTTCGGTATGTCCGATTGGAGTATCTGCAGTTGGGATATTTGGGATTTTTTTGTAGAGATCGTAGAATTCTGTCTCGAGTTTCTCGAATTCTGGTTCGAGGGATTGGATTTTTTCTTTGATTTCTTTGGCTTCTGCAAGAAGATGTGGTTCAGGTTTTCACTTTCCCATCTGAGATGAGAGATCATTGCGTCGCATACGCAGAACATCAAGATCTTGTCCAAGAGATATACGCTGAGCATCCAGTTCGATCACACGGTTTAGATCAACTCATTTAGTTACTTTATTTTCGAGTGCTTTTCGCACAATTTCAGGATTACTTCGGAGAATTTTGATATCAATCATAGAAATATAGTTATACAATGAAACTGAGTATATAAATATGCTCCTTTTTTGCAATAGAAATACAATTATGGTACTATCATACCGTAACTATATGAATATGGATTTTCTCGCACAAACTGTCACTCTTTCTGGTCATGAGATCATGGCTTGGATCTCTGCGATCCTCATCTTTGCATCGTCATTTCGATATATGCATTCGATTATCGTATGAAAAACAAAACCAAATGTAGTCGGATGGGCGCTCTATCAGATTGCGACAATCTGTGTACTCGTATCCAGTTATGAACTCGGAGCCATGAGTACGATTGTAGCTTCACTTGCCTATGGAATTAATCAACTGATTATCATTGCTCTTGCTGTATACTATGGATATGCGAAGATCAATAAGATTGAAACGGTATATCTTGGTATATCTATGATATCACTCATAGTATGGATAATACTTGTCAATTTTCCAGACGTACTCAGATGACATCATTTTGATGCGTTGATGATCTCTCTTGTAGTACTCATAATCAACACATTTATTGATATGATGTGAGCGGTTTCTATATTTACCAAGCTCTACAAACATCCAGAAACAGAAGATTCAATGGCATGGTTTCTTGCATTTTTATCTGGAATATTTAGTTTTCTTGCGATTGATGAACTCTCAGCTGAAGAATTTATCTATCCGCTATACCTCGTAGTTTCTAATCTAGCAATTTGGCTACTTTGTTTTAGAAAAATACCGAAACATCGATTTGCCAAACTCTTCAATTTTGTGGAACATATCTCTGGAAAAAGTTGGCGTGGTTAATTTTTATAAAAAATCCCTCATCTTTCGAGGGATTTTTTAATTGTTTTTTGGAAGTTTTTCCGTAGTATCAAAACATAATTTCACTTAAAAAATGTCACTCTACACCAAATATCGTCCTCGGGATTGGGATTCTGTAATCGGACAAGATGCTATATCCAATGTACTACGAACTTCACTCAGCAAGAATCGAGTGGGACATGCCTATATACTCACTGGTTCTCGTGGAACATGAAAGACTACTACGGCTCGTATCATGGCAAAGTGAGTTAATTGTCTCGATCTACAAAACGGAAATCCATGTCACAAATGTGCTCATTGTATAGCATTCGATGAATGAAATATGCTCGATTGTATCGAGATCGATGGAGCATCCAATAACGGTGTAGAAAATGTTCGAGATCTCATCGAAAAAGCTCGATTTGAACCAAATCAATGAAAATATAAGATATATATTATTGATGAAGTACATATGCTCTCGACTGGAGCGTTCAATGCTCTTCTCAAAACCCTCGAAGAACCACCAAGTCATGTGATATTCATACTCGCCACTACCGAAATCGAGAAAGTTCCTGAAACGATCCGTTCCAGATCTCTGCGTTTTGATTTCAAAAAAATCAGTGAAACAGATATCATCAAGCGACTCGAATATGTATGCAAAGAAGAAAATATCAAAGCGGAACACGAGGCTCTTGAAATCATTGCTCGGGCAGCAAGATGAGCACTTCGTGATGCACTCACTCTTACAGAACAGAATAATATTAATGGTGAAATCAGTACCGAGTATGTACGATCTACTCTATCACTCATTGAGGATTCTCTTATTGCGAAAATTATCAATATAATAATATCCTCAGATAAAGATGCGATGATTGAGATGATAGAATCGCTTCGTACTCGTCATGCTGAAGTGAGAGGATTATTTGATCAGATTCTCTATGTTCTTCGGGATAAAATGGTTGAGGTTTTTTCTGGAAAATCAAAAGATGGAATAACCTTTGAAGAATATAGTACTATATTTGGTATTTTTGAAGGAGCTTACTCAAAAATCAGATCCATTCCTGATGGATCACTACTTATTGAGATTACTCTCATGCGCGCTGTGGCAAGAAAAGAGATTAGTACTACTACTCCGAAAACTACGACACCAATTCAAAGTGCAAAAAAAGAAACTATTTGAGTTGCTCCAGCTTCCGTATGAGAATTTTGAGGCTCTATGAATAAAAGTGTGGTCTGATGAAAAGTAATGAACTCAGAAGGTTCAGGATGAGAAACTGTTTTAGTTGGATGAAATACAGAAAATTGATGAGCTGAGCGAACGAGTTTTTCTTCTCCTGATAGTTTTGGTACTTTTTCTACAAAAAGTACAGAAAGTACCATAACAAAAACAAGCACATCAGAAGATAATCTCTCTGAAGAAAAAAAGACAGAAAATACCACTTCCCCTTTCTCATATATCAGACTTCTTGAAGAAATCAAAAAAATCAAATCAACACTCGTTCTTGATCTCAAGACCGCTCGATTTGAAATTAAAGATAATAATCTGACATTTATATTTTCTAAAGAATGGCATTATAATAGAACCAATGATCCCAGTATAAAAACACTTATAGCAGAAACTCTCACAGGACTCTATGGAGGAAATTGGAATGTAATATGTCGAATTGATAGTGCAGTGAACGCGAATCTACTCGATGAAGTATTCTAGCTTATGGCTTAGGGCAAGGTACTCATGGTTGAGCTTTCATACAATTTTTATACATAATTGGAAGTCTCTTGTTAATCTGTTCAGTAGTCGAGATGAGTCCAAGATGTATATCGATAAGATTACTCATGAGATCAGTTTTTGTATCTATAGCGGGAGTTTTGAGAGATTCGAGTATATTAAGAGTAACAGCAATATCTTTCACGACTTTTTCTGTATCAGATAGAGCATTTACTGCATTGGTTCTTTCTGCAATAGTTTTGGCTGCGTCTACTTTTTGACGAAGTGGCAAGAGGGTAATATTCTCTAATCACTTGATAGGATTGGACATACAAGCGGTTTTTGCTTTTACCATAGATTCTGCGCTATTATCTCCTGCTGTTTTTGCTTTTACACAATCAAAATTAGCGAGCATCGCTCCGGCAGCTCGTGGTGAATATCCTTGACGAGCGAGTTCTTCTTGAAGAAGTTTTCTCTGAAGATTGGTTTTTTCCTCGAGAGAAGTACCTCCTGCAGATCCGCCTTGGAAGAGAGCAATCGCCTTTTTCCATTCAACGATACCTGATTCACTACTAAATCATACTTTCTCAATTTTATCCTGCAAGTTAGCAATTGCATCTTGTGTACCATTTTGGTCCTTGCAAGATTCAGTTGCTGTTGGAATATATTCAGTATTAATTGCTTCAGCAACTAGAATATTTGCTTCAGAGAGATTGACCGGAACTCACGGAGTTCCTAGAACCGCTTGTTTAAAGATATTTTCTAGAGCGTGATTTTGTTGCAACAAACTCGTAAAACCTCATTTTATAGAGGAACTAAGATTACATTGATTTGTTGCAACAGATAGGGCTCAGGTTATCTTTCTTTCAATTTGATTAAAAAGGAGTCCATCGCGAGATACTGCAGCTCTCGTTTCTCCATTCATCGCTGTTTTGACGTTATAAGAAAAATCCAAGAATGTTGTATCAAATGATGGAATAGACAAAAATGAACCATCCAAAATACTCAAACTTCTCTCTGCATTGGCTGCTGCACCACCTGGAGCAATTCCACAATTTGTCTTATTAGTTGCTTCTTTTTTGAGACGATCAAGCTCTGTATCTACAGCTTTACTATATGCAACCAGTTCCTTGATTGGGGCGCTTTCGATTTTACAACTTCACGCTGAAAAAGTTGGATGAGAAAATCCAAGCGTTAATAGAATCCCAAGTGATGTAAATAAAAGTTTTTTCATAATTATTTGGAAGGAAGCTTATCAAGCTTTTTATCAGTTTCAAGAATTTGTAAGATAATACTCATCATTGCCTGTGTAAATCATTGAATCTCATTGAGATCAGTAGATAGACTCTTATAGGATTCTTCTTTTCATTTTCCTAGACGAATATTATAGCATCCAGCAAGGTTATCCATTTCTTTTGGTCCGAGTGGAGTGGAAGTTAAGAGAACATCATTGGTAGTTTGTCATTTTTTTGGAACAAAACCTGCACCTATAAATCCGTTCGCAAGAGTCGAGTCTGCTGGCAAACCTGCTTCATTCATAGCACATTTGAATGCTGCATCAAACACGGCATTTGTTTTTTCTTGGCTTTCTTCACTTTCGAGTTTTCTTGTAGGCTGAATAGAATCTGCCATATATACGCGAGCTCACGCGATTTTATCTTTTATCTTCATATTGAGCCAAGGTGGTTGATATGAATTATTTGTCATTTTCTGTGCAGAGAGATCAGACCAAGAAATTGGCTCCATCATCTGAGTATGTTTCTCAAGAATTGACTCAATGGATGTATTAGCAAAACCACCGAGCAAATTCATATTACCTCATTGCATATCTACTGTAATACAAAATATTCAGTCACATGGTGGTGTATGAAAAAAATCTGATCACTCCGAAAGTCCAAATGTGTTCACATCAGATCCACCTGTTCCATTACTACCAATTGATGGAATTGGAGTTAGCTCTACTCATGCCGATGGCGAACCTCAGCCAATTACTGATCCTAAATCATCAAAAAAATCATCACCAAAAAGACTATCAGTTCCACTGGAAGATCAATTAGATCATACACTACATACTCATGCCCAAGGCAAGGTTGTATTTCATCAATTAGATCCAGTTCATGAAGATCATCCATTTGATGGATCATTTCAAGCACCTGGTTCAGTACTTCATGAGGCACCATTTGAACCAGAACTTGAAATAGGAAATAATGGTGCAATCGGATTACCTGCCATCATACTTGCTACAGATTTTGCGGCTCCATTTTTTACACCCTTATAGTCATATTTTTCCTTAAAAATAATACCATTAATCTTGGTAATATCAGACAGAATATCATAGTCTGAGTTGTTCGTATCTCAATCAATATAGAGTACGATATTTCCTACTTCTTCAAGTATATTTTGATCTTGATATCCGGCTTTTCGGATTTCATCATATTTCTCAACAAGACATTGTGAGATTTGTGACATTTGATCAGTACTTAATCGAACCTTTTCACTTGCAATAATCTTATTGAGAGAATCGAGTTGACCCACTCTTAATTCTTCCAAAAGGGATTGATTAATTTTTTGATTATTGAGCCAATTTGCATTGCACCCGAATGATTTGTATGTTCATTTTTCTGTGAGTCGGCGACTTACGATCGCTTGAGCCACTTTGTCACCTGCATCATCAATACGAGAATAAAAATCCAATCCAAGGTTCTGACCGATAATCCCACCTTCATCAGCACCATACACAGAAAAAGGCATCAGTGCAATGCCAAGAAAAACATAGATGCTAACTCGCTGTTTCATATAAGTATTCTAACGTAAAATCGGGTAAAATGCAAAAGAAAAACTCTTCCACAATGCATGGAAGAGTATGAGTAGATAGATTCATTTTCTACACTTACTACTTGAGTTACAAGTTTTAGTGAGATAGAAAAGGAATACATCGAGAGTTGTATATAGTATTTATAGGGATTATTGGTATGAGGAGATTATTTACGATTTACCACATGGTAGTTCTTGATACTGAATGATCCCACTGTTGAGCTATTGGACCATGGTATGGTATATTTCATGATAGTGCCACCATTGCCAGTGCCATTCGTACCATCACCAACTGCTACAGTTTGTCCATTTAATACTACTTTTTCCATCCCATTCTGAGAATAAACATCCACAGATAACACCTTACCAGTATTATCTGCATTTACTCCTCTCACGATTACTACATGGGAAGTATATCGATTTGGATATGATGCAGAATTGTCGAAATTCGCAATCATGGTACCAGGAGGGAGTTTTGCTATGGCTTCCAATGCACTCGG
>JAIESH010000085.1 GCA_019746175.1 Candidatus Altimarinota bacterium | reverse complement strand
AATTGTTCTCCTGATACCATATATTGTGTGTGTGTTAGAGATGTATAAAATCTTTACTCCGAAGAGTTGGCTTCCTGTTCACTCTATTTGTATTTGTTTGATCGATTTGATGAGCATATTATAAGACTCTAAATTTATTTTTCAATCTTTCACACCTAGTTTTCTTCACGTGTTGTTCACATAGTGTATCCATACTTTGATTTGAAAAAAAGCATTTTCTCGATACACTTGCGGTCACGCTTCGGTGCAAAACTATTTTATGCTCAAAACCTACTACATCAAAACATTCGGCTGTCAGATGAACTATGCTGATAGTGAAAAAATCGATATGATTCTTCGCTCGGCAGGATTTCGCAAAGTTCTTGATCCAGTTCAATCAGATATAGTAATCATGAATACTTGTTCAGTTCGCCAAAAATGAGAAGATCGAGTATTTGGTTTTATGAATGAGATTGAGCGATATAATAAAAAAAATGAGACTGGCAAAAATCCACTATTTGCCATAACGGGCTGTATGGTCCGAAAGAGTGGACTCGCTAAGAGATATCTCGTTGATGAAGTATGAGAGATGAAAAATCCTGAATATAAAAGGTATAATGCCGAGAAGATATCTCTTCTTGATTCTTCTGATTCGATCCTTAACTATGATGATGAATTATTCTTACGTTCTCAGTCGATTGATTTTGTATTCCGTATTGAGGAGGTAAGTTTTCTTACAAAGATTCTTTCTCAGATTACTGGTGAAGATATCGGGAATGATTCCAAATTCAATGAATACCTTGCCGTAAAACAACTTCAAGAGAATCCATCGAGTGCTAATATTATTATCCAGACGGGTTGTGATAACTTCTGTACATTCTGTATTGTGCCTCATACTCGTGGTCGTGAAATGAGTCGTGATATGGATGAGATAGTGGGGGAAGTATCTGATGTAGTAAATAATGGAACGAAAGAAATCACACTTCTTGGACAAAATGTGAATAGCTATGGCAAAGAAACTCGTGCTAAACTCTGGAATAGTAATGAGCTTACTTGGACAAGTCGTGATGTAAAGACACCATTTCGTGATCTTCTAGAACAGATCAATCAAGTAGAATGACTCGATCGAATCCGCTTCACGAGTTCCAATCCGCATGATATGACTCGAGATATTCTCGATGCTCACCTTGATCTCCCAAAACTCTGTAATTATCTGCATTTTGCTCTCCAATCAGGGAGTGATGAAGTACTAAAACGCATGAATCGCAAGCATAGCTATGCGGATTTCAAATCCCAAGTAGATTATCTCCGTTCTCGTGATCCACTATTCTCTATTTCAACAGATATTATTGTCGGATTCCCTGGAGAGACAGAGGAACAATTCCAGGAGACGGTACGAGCCATGGAAGAATGTCAGTTTGATTTTGCTTTCATCGCTCGATATAGCTCTCGTTCTGGTACACTCGCGACGACTCGATATGAGGATGATATCTCACCAAGTGAGAAGGCTCGACGCTGGACGATTCTCAATGATATCCTTCGTCGTACCGCAACAGCTCGTAATCAGATGATGATCGGTCGAACAGAGGAGATCCTGATTACGGGTGAATGAAAAGATGAGACAATTGTAGGACGCACTCGCAACTTCAAAGAGGTATTCATCCCATATGTTCCAGATATCAAATCAGGGGATATTGTATCAGTGAAGATAGTGGAAGCGAGTGGGTGGGTGATGAAGGGTGAATTAATATAATAACATGATTTCAATCCTCCTCATTCTCCTCATCTCGTATATTCTCCTATTTCTCCTCTCTATCCGACTCAAGGATAACTCTATTGTAGATGTATTCTGGAGTATTGGGTTTATGATAACTGCAGTTGTCACTTATATAGAGTGAATTCAGGGATTAGTACAATCACTCGTAACGATCCTAGTACTCATCTGGGGAATCAGACTCAGTTCTCATATTGGTTTTCGTAAACTTCTCGAGAGAAAAGAAGATCCTCGATATGCCAAGTGGAGAGAAGAGTGGTGAAATGGATGGTATTTTTATATTCGAAGTTTTCTCCAGGTATATATATTGCAGATGATACTTCTCCTGGTAGTAGCTATAGCTATCATCATCGTGAATCTCTATGGAACTGTGAATTATAATTCATGGATCACCTATATAGGTGTGAGTGTTGCATTATTTGGACTGATATTTGAGTCTATTGCAGATCGACAACTTGCCGAGTTTATCAAGACCAAGAAGCCAGGTGAGATATTTATTTCTGGATTATACCGATATTCTCGTCATCCCAATTATTTTGGAGAGAGTATGTTTTGGCTTGGTATTTCATTGATTGCTATCCAATATTCATATTTCGGATTGATTTCTTGGATTGTTATAACTATTTTATTGCTATTTGTGTCGGGCGTTCCACTTCAAGAGGCGAGATATGCTGGTCGCCCAAATTGGGAAGAGTACAAGGCTCGAACGAGTGTATTTGTTCCGTGGTTTACAAAAAAATAATTCTTATTTGACTTATATAAAATTATGTGTAAATAACGACACATAATCTTATATAAGTTTTTTTATGAGCGAAATAGTTTCAATGAAGCGTGCCAGTGGAGTACTAAATCAACATAGTTATACACATACTACTCTCCATGGTGCATCCGTTCGTGCAGCACATATTCCCAATTTTGAAGCAATAAAACGTTACATTGTATTTATTGATGTAAAATACACATTACTTATCGAGAATGAACATAATGAGATCTTTGAACCCGCTCTTATTGATATAGGTAAATTAGTAAAAAATTGTAATTTTCCATATAAAAATCTTCATCATTTTCTCATGATAATTACGGAAGATGGCAAATATGGTAAATTTCAATGAACGAGTACCTCAGCACATCTAACCAAAGAGGCTCTTTTTAATCTACTAAAATTGCTTCGAGAAAATACTCAAGAATTCTTCTTGGAAAAGAACCTCATAGATGCTTCTGATATTCACTGAAAATCTAAAAAAGTGATTCTTGATAAGCAAAAATTGGTAGCAATGATTATTTCTCGTTGACTCAATAACTTAGCTGGAATTACCCCATCTAAGATGATTGCATCAATTGTAACTTCATTTAAACAAGGAATTCATTATACAAGAACTCAAGAAAATTGATATAATAAAGTAGGTGCCATAGTTCTCACACCTGAATGAATTGAGTTTCTAGCTCGAGGCATAAATTATCAAGTATTATTTCTTTTACAACAAAAATCAGCTCAAGATAAAAAAGTTGCTTAAACCTATAAAAGTTTGCAAATAAAAAATAACAGATTAAATCTTTTATTTTTTATTTAGGATTTCCCTTAATAATAGTCATGCACTTATTTTTTAATATGTTCCGAAACATTCGTAGAATGACATGAGTATCTCATTCTAATATTTCTGGTAACGGTCAACTGTTTTCTAGAAAAGGTAGTAATATAACATTAATATATTCCAATTTCTCCTGATCGCTCCATTTCATTGATTTTCATAAAACAATAACAACAATAGATATTCTTCGCAGAATTGATTCACTATCATCTAATTGATCTACTCGATTAAGCATAGAAAGCGCTAATTTTGAGAATTCACGATCTTTTACATTAAAACTATTTTTTGCTGTATTTTCTCAGACTATAGGGATAGGATAGTTCATTATATCACTAAAAAATCCCTGTATTTGCCGTAGAACATTATTTATCTTAGCTCTTACTCCTAATGTATTCCAATGTGATACAATAGTCATTTCTTTGCTTGATGAGTGTTTTCAATAATTCATATGTATATTATATATAATAATTTGCAATAAGCAATATATTTTCTATAGTATAATTTGTCTACAATTTGAGTTTCTCAAATCAATTCATCCTCATCTAATTTGAACTAGGTTTGTAAATACTAAAAAAGGCAATAGAATCATTCTGTTATTTTTTTAATATTCATTATATGAGATATCTTCTATTTATTGTTTCTCTTATTACTATTGGATGGACAACTTGGCTCAGTGTTCCATATTTTGGATATCCTCTTGGTTGATATAGTCAGGCAGATATTTCGAATATGTATCCTAATGCTATTACGCCAGCAGGATTTACCTTTTCAATCTGGTCCACGATTTATCTATCATGGTTAGCCTTGGGACTCTCAATCCTATTTAAAAAAACAAAAATAACCAATAAACAATCTATTTGGTATTCGGTAGCGATATTGCTAACAGGTATTTGGCTCATTCCATGGGGTTACAATATGATAGGATTGTCCTTGATAATTATGCTCATTTTGCTTGGTATATTGAAATATGTATTTCATCTTACTCGTAATGCACCAAAAACACTTCGCTATAGTGTAGATCTTACACTCGGTTGGATAAATATTGCGACGGTTGCGAATATCACTATATATCTTGTATCCATAGGATTCACCTGAGGAGATATATCAGAAATATATTGGGCAATTGGAATTCTTGGAGTTGCCAGTATTCTCACGGCATATTATCAATGTAGATACCATACTTATATTATCTCACTCGTATTCTTATGGACACTTTTTGGAGTATGGGTCGCTCATAATTCTTTCGAACAAAGGTGAGCAGTATTGGTATTTGGACTAGTTACCATCATTAATATGATTATCTCTTTCTATAAAAAGAAATAGGGAAGTATTTGGATTTGATTTTTTTATCAAAATCCCTAACATTCGCACACATTTTACATTAAAAATTATAAAAATATGGACTTCAAACAAGCACAAGAACTCATGAAACTTCAGCAACAAGCACAAAAAATTCAAGATGAACTCTCAAATACTCATATTGAAGCGGAAGTTGATGGTGTAGTAGTAACAGTTGATGGTCAACTTAAGGTTGTATCTACAGTGATCGAAGATGCTTCAATCCTCAAGGACCAATCAAAACTTGAAAAAGCTATTACTGATGCAGTTAATAAGGGTATGAAAAAAGCTCAAGAGATTGCTGCTGATCGTATGAAGGGGGTTATGAGTCAAATGGGACTCAATATGCCTGGAATGTAAAAAATACTTGAAAAACTTCGAGCTTCTTTGTCAGGAAAATTTTCTCTTGTTCATTTACAAATAAGTAAACTTACTTCGATAAAATTTTCCTTTCTCGAATCTCTTGTTTTTGAACGATTTTTCCGAGTCTTGTAATTTTCCAAAATCTAAAACCTAATTATTATCATGTCTAATCCAAAAATCCTTCTTTCAACAAATCTCGGAGATATTACTCTTGAACTATTTCCCGCTGCAGCACCAAAGGCAGTTGAGAACTTCGTATGACTCACTGAAAAAGGATACTACGATGGAATCATATTTCATCGCGTAATCCGTGATTTTATGATCCAATGAGGTGATCCTACTGGAACTGGAACTGGTGGTAAGAGTATTTGGATGAGAGCATTTGAAGATGAGTTTCTTGATCGTGAGCTCACACATAAGAAATGAGTTATCTCAATGGCGAATGCAGGACGTAATACCAATGGTTCACAATTCTTCATTGTGACTGCAGAAGATGCGTCATTCCTCGACCGCAAACATACGATCTTCGGACATGTCATCTCTGGAATGGACGTAGTTGAGAAAATTGAATCCTCAGATACCGATCGCAATGATCGACCAAGAGAAGAGGTGAAGATCATCAGGGCATCAGTACTCTAAAAATAAATCCCCTGTCACTATCAGGGGATTTATTTGACATTTGTATTTTTTAATATAAAATATTATTGTAATTTAATAATTAATAATTTTATTATGATCAATACTGCTCGTGATAATCTCCCACATATTCGTAGCAAGCAACAGCGTGAGAGTATAACTGAGGCACAAGCTAGGATGTGAACCCATTCAGAATCAACTCAATTAACTAGACAAGTTGGATGAGAAGTAACTGGATTAATTAATTTCAAAAATGTTAAATCTTATTATCAAGAATTTCTAGATATATTGGGTGCTCAAATTCTTTACTTTAACAAAAATCCTATTGGAGGACATATAATTCCAATTATGAATTCTCTTGAGAATAATATTTTAAGAGTTAAGAGGGGTATGTATTTTAGATTTGATGGAAGATATTATGAAGTCACAGGAGCTCCATTGTTTGATGGTGGGATGGTCGTGGCATATGAGGTATTTCCTGAGTATAGCAATAGTTTTCCAAGGACCCATTATTTTAAACCCGATGAAGTATTATCAACTATGGTTAGCTTTGAAGAAGTTGTATGAATTATGTTAGATAAAGCTGGATTAAATAAGAAATCTAGTGCAAATATTGATGAAATCTGGAGAATGTATACAGAGCAAAGAGACCAAATCGCTCAAGTTCATCCTAAAGGAAAATTTAAGATAAATACATAGTATTAGTCTAATTTTGCATCATAATCTTTCTCATGAAACCAAATTTCATGAGAATTTTTTTGAGTCGTGAGAATTTCACTACCTTTTGAATATGAATTTTTTTGGTAACTCGTTGTATTATATTTTTTTGGAGTAACTTAATACAAGATTGTTCATAGATAAATGATTTGAGTTCTGAATCTTTCCATGGTCCATATGACCCAAATCGTTTTAACATTATCATAATAGATTCTTTTGATAAATCCTTCATATACATATCAAGATATATGATGATGGTTTTGAGTACAAATGAGATATCTTCTCTTGACCATTTGTATTGCGTGATCAGCCCGAATATTCTTTTTGTGGTATTGAGATATTTTTCGAGTGTGAAAATTCTAGGATACTCCATGTGAATACTAAAGAGAAAATCACATATTAAGGTTCGTTTTTTTTCAAAATCTACTACGAGATAATTTTCTAACACTCTAGGTATATTTTCTGTAGAGTTTAAGAGTTCATTTAAGTTTTTATAATTCAGATCTTTATATAGATGTTTTCCATATTTTGTACTCGATAATATTCCTATATTCTTATTATAGACATCTCAATTGATAGCTCGAGAAAGTAGTTTCAGAGTTTCGGGTTGGAGTTCAATCATAGACATATGAAAGAATTACGGATAATCATTATACCATGTTTTTAATTTCTTCAAATATTTCTCCTTTCCATTTTTACTTTTTTATATAAAGTATTAAAAATAAAATGTATGTATAAAAAATCTCTATTTATATTCCGACAAGATCTGCGTCTAGATGACAATACTGGACTACTCGAAGCGATGAAAAATTCACATGAAATTTTTCCTATTTTTATTCATGATGAACGCTCGATATCTGATTTTTGAATTGATGATCCAAGATTTGGCTTTATCCGAGAAGCACTTGAATCGATTGACCAAAAATTGCAAGAATATGATTGAAGAATTACTCTTTACGGAGGAAAACCTGAAATCATAATTGATGAATTAATAAAACGGTATTCTATTGAAGCAATATTTTGTAATCGATCGTACTCACCAAAAGGAAAGGAACGAGATGATTCTATGCTAGTAATATGTGAAAATCACGGAATTGATTTTCATAGTTTTCAGGATTTTCTTCTCGTAGAACCACATGAATGTGAACAAAGAAAGGTATTTACCCCATATTCCATGCTTTGGAAAAAGTTTCTGATCGCAAATCCAGAACGACTTATCATTCAAAACTTTGATGGAAGCACTGTTTCTTGGTTTGTTCCAGAAAATCGAAAGGAAATATCTGAAATTATCAGAGTTCCGCATCATCCATATTTTAGTATTCCATTTTGAGCTGAACGAATGAATCGAGATTTTTCAAATTATTATGATCTTCGAAATATACCATGAGTAGACGGTTCTACAAGACTATCTCCATATATACGGTTTGGGGTATTTTCTATTAGGGAAATATATAAAAAAGTTCAAGACAATCCAACTCTTTTATCTGAAATAATCTGGAGAGAATTCTGGTATCAAATTGCTTATTATTTCCCATTTACGTATACTCTTGAATTTCAAGAACGACGCAGAAGTATAGTTTGGGATACAGATACAGATTCATATCTGTGGAAACAATTTGAGGCAGGGAAAACAGGCTATCCACTAGTAGATGCGGCCATAAAACAACTCTATGAAACTAATTGGATGCACAACAGATTGCGCATGGTGGTGGCGTCATTTCTCACGAAGAATCTCGGAATTGATTGGAGAATTTGAGAAAAATGGTTCAAAAAATATCTCATTGATTATGATGAGGCGGTGAATTATGGAAACTGGCAGTGGAGCGCATCGGTAGGCGCAGATCCCAAGCCAGTTCGGATATTTAATCCACTGCTTCAGTCTGAGAAATTTGATGGAGATGCTAAATTTATAAAAAAATATATTCCTGAATTAGAAGATATTGATCCTAAAAAAATTCACTCACTAGAACTCCAGGGAGTATATTATAATCCTATAGTTAATCAGAAGGAGAGTGCAGCAAATGCAAGAGCGCGATATAGAGGGGAACTGTAATTATTTGCAGATCTTTTTATTTTTGGTTGGAGGAATGAGAGATATCGTAAGTAGAGAAATCTTGGTGAGTTCATCTCTATTCTCGAGCCATTCTGGATTGGCTGGTGCAGTATTGCGGCTTCCTGGATATGCCTTGGTAGTAGTATCAGAGAAATACGATAATGTCTCAGGTGTAGTTTTGAAAAAAAGTGAGCCATCACATGCGAGTGCAAACATACGATCTCAAGAGTAGATGCCGTATTCTCCGAACATAGCTTTGGCGCGGAGATCCGGAACATCAGAGAGACATTCGAGGAAGTATTCGAGAGTGGATGGAGAAGTGGACATAGTTTTAATTAATTATTTTCTCATTCTTTTTCATCATCTTCTCCAATAATTCCATCATGTTGGAGGTCTACCATTTCTTTGTATTCTTTTGAATTTTCATAGAGTTCTCTATGATTTCATTTGGCTATGATCCTTCCTTTTTCCATAAGATATATCGTATCAACGGATTGTATTGTCGAGAGTCTATGTGCGATGATAATACTGGTTCTACCCTTCATCAGATTATCGAATGCTGATTGTACCAATTTTTCTGTTTTGGTATCGAGTGCACTTGTAGCCTCATCAAGGATCAATATCTCAGGATTAGCAAGGATCGCTCGAGCTATAGATATACGTTGTTTTTCTCCGCCAGACAGCTTGAGTCCGCGTTCTCCAACTTGTGTTTCCCATTTTTCAGGAAGTGATTCTATGAATTCTAATATATTCGCTTCTTGGCAAGCTTTTTTGATATCAGCATCTGTGATACCATCACGAACATATTCTAGATTATGACGAATAGTTTCATTGAAAAGTGTAGTATCTTGAAATACAGCTGCAAACTTTCATCTATAGCTTTCTAGTGTATAGTTATAGATATCCGTGTTGTTAATAAGAATTATTCCAGTACTTGGTTCATAGAATCGCATAAGGAGTTGAGTAATTGTAGATTTACCACTACCAGTATGTCCAATAAGAGCTATTTTTTCTCATTTTTTTATATTAAAATTAATTTCTGAGAGAACTTCTCGTTTACTGGATGGATATGCAAATGATGTATTTTTAAATTCTATAGACTCTACTTGTGTGAGATTTTCTTTTCATTGATCTTTTTCGTTTTCCATTTCGAATACGGTTTGAATTTTTTCATAATGAGCAATGTTGAGCATCATATTCTGATAAGCCTGAAATACAGAAAATATAGGACCGTATATACGATCAACAAATGCCAAAAAGAAAAATAAAGTACCGAGTCATATGGTGCCATTGTATATAAAAAATATACCAATCGATAGTGTAAATACTTTTGCAACGAATACAAAGGCTTGCCCAAATGAATTAAATCCTACCCAAAGTTTTCGTATTTTTTGTTGTTCATCACTTGCTTCAGAAAAACGTTTTGATATATTCTTCATTTCGTGATCTCATCGTGCAAAAATACGAGTGATATTGAGATTAGTGAAACTATCTCATATTCTACCAAATGCCTTATCCCATAGTTTATTGGCTGCACGCTGATTGGTATGTGCCTTTTGTCATATCCAGATAACTCATCCAATACTAAAAGGGAGAAGTACTAAACTAACAAGAGTCATGCGTACATCTATAAAAAGCCCAATTACAATAAGAATACAGGTAATAGAAATCTGTGGAATTACTTGTAATAGTAGATTATCACCTGCCTGCCATACTGCTTCTGATCCACGATCCACGATTTTTTGTTTTTCCCCATGTTGAACTCCCAGATGATAATCTACTGGTAGCAATAACATTTTACCCATTGATTTGAGTAGGAAGCTTTGCCAATCCTGATGCTGGTGTCTGAGTAGTACCATTCCAAAAATGAGTCGTGTTCCTATAGCTGCCATCGTAACCAAAAGCCAAAATCACACTATAATAATCACGGATGTTGGTATCACTCATGCTGGAGATTTGAGCTCTACTTCAAGGCTATCCATAAGAATCTTATAGAAATATGGTTCACTAGCTATAGTTGCGATATATATCACCATGAGTGTTCCGATTTTCCATTTTGCTTTTTTAACGCTATGAAGGTGCGAAAATATTGAGGTGAGTGTTTTGAATTTATTTATCTTTGGTTCAGTATCATTCATTATTTATGAGATTAGAGATAGTATTCTTTAGATTTTGTAGATCTGATTGCTTGAGTATAGAGTGTCATTTTTTCTCGTATTCTAATGCATTATAATATTGATGATTTCATGCTGAATAGGGAAGAGAAACAATGATGAGATGTGGCTTATTCATACCGACAGTGAGTTCTGCAAGGGTTGTCGCACTACCTCGAGTTACTGCAATATTGGATTCTTGTATGAGGCGAGCGAGATTTGCTTGTGATAGCCAATTAATTGCCTGACAATTGTCTATATGTGCAAATTCATCTATCATTCCAGCATTGAGTTTTCCAAGAGCAATAATCCATTCATATTCATTAGAGGCTCAAAACTGGGTAATAATAGACTCAAATATTGCACGTGAACCCTGACTACCGCATGTTACAAGAATATGTGTTTTATGTGTTTTCCATGAGATATATTCTCAAGTTAGTTCTATATTTTTACTATAAAAAATAGGGTCGATAATTTGGCCTATGACTTCACATTTTTCTCTTCTGAAGTATTTTTTCCCCTGCTCAAATCCTAGCCATATTTTTGTTGCAAAAACACCCAATAACTTATTGGATCTTCCAGCTACAGTATCTGATTCATGAATATGTAGAGGAATATGGAGTGACCAAGCAGCTATTCCTACAGCTACTGATCCTGGTCATCCCTTTGAAAAAACTACTGTATTATCATATCCGATAGTCTTGAATATTTCTCGTGCTTGAAATATGCCCTGGATGAGTACAAAAGGATAGAGTAAAATCTTGAATGATTTTGTAGTTGAAAGTTTGAGTGTTGATATATCAAAAAATGGAATATTTTCATTTTTAGCTGCCATCTTCTCCTGAGAATTATCTCATCCTATCCAAAAGATTGAAGCCGTATTATGTGACTGTTCGAGATATTTTTTGAGTGAGATAATTGGCTGAATATGTCCACCTGTTCAACCTCAAACAAATACGATATTTCTATATTTTGAAATGATGTTAATAATTTTTTCTGTCATAGATATTTTTATTCATCATCTTCTCCGATGATTCTCTCAAGCATTTCGATTATGAAATCCCAAGTATCAATGTTTGGCTTCATGGTAATGATATCATCTGCATCAAACCACTTGTATTCTACAATTTCTTCGGCTTGAATCTTGAGTTCTGAATTGTTTGTATCAACAAAGTCAGTTTCCATGAGAAATATCGATTCTATGCGAGATTTATCCTTTCATTCGCTATTAGTATAACTGAGTTCATATGTAGTAATAGGAAGGGTATGATGCTTAAGTTTTCTTCATTTGTGTCTGAGAATCTCATCTCTATCAATATCAAAAAATCGAGCTTCAAGTCCAAATTCTTCACTCAGTTCTCGAATCATAGCATCATTTTGGAATTCTCCATTTTCTACATGCCCACCTGGAAGAACCCAAAGTGAATTCTTCTTATGTTTGGTCATAAGAATTTGCCCATTGGGATTGAATACGAATGCTCGAACAACAGAAGGAAGTGACATAGGAGTATATTTTATAATGTATATATCCGTAGTATAGTCAAAAACCTCTAAAAATCGAGAAGAAAATCCTTTTAATTATTGATTTCATATTTTCCATTTCCATCAAGAGAAATGAGTCAGTTGATTTCCATCATGGAAACATGCATCATTATCTCATGAACTGGATATTCTGTTTTTTCTGATATACTATCTGGAGTATTATTTCATTCCACAATAGAATTATATATATTCTTTTCTTCTTCTGATTCCCATACGAGATTTTTATCTAATTCTTGAGGTTTTCGGTTTGTATCATGGAAGTATTCTTCCAAAATATCTTTAGCACTTTGAGCACATTTTGCTTCACCTTTTGCAATGAGATTATTGGTTCCAATACTTGTTTCCCTAAAGATATCTCCAGGAACTGCGAAAACATCACGTCCGTGTTCGAGTGCTAGATGCGCAGTAATAAGGGTTCCACTTTTTTCTCCTGCTTCTGGTATGATAATACCATCTGATAGAGCTGCAACTATCTCATTTCTAATTGGAAAATAATAAGGCTCTGGTTTTGTTCCGATAGGGAATATCGATATGAGGACTCAGTTGTGTGTTATTATTTTTTCAAATAATGCTGTATTTTCTTTTGGATAAAAAATATCGATTCAAGATCCGAATACAGAGATAGTGTGTCCATTATTTTCAAGTGCTAATTCATGAGATAGTGTATCTATTCCGTGAGCGCCACCACTTATAATTCCACAATTCCATTGTACTAATTCTGGTATTATTTTTTCAAGTATTTTTCTGCCATAATTGGTACTTTTTCGTGAGCCTACCACTCCAAGCATTTTTGCTGTATTTCAAATATTTCCTCTTGTATATATAAGATATGGTGCCTGGGAGATAGTTCGAAGTTTTTCTGGATATGATTCTGAATTTATAGTAATTATCTTAATGTCCTTACTTTTAATAATACTCTCCATATTGGATATATTAATTTTATCGAGTCTTTCGAGTATCTTTATCTTTCGCTCAGATGTTATCCATTCTTCTGAAATTATTTTTGTTTGGATGAGATTTTCGAAAAAATCGACGTATTCTGTTTGTTTTTCAAAGATTTTCTTGAGATCTTTATGAGTAAAACCAATCCCATGTAGAGTGGCCAAAGCGAGTAAATTATCCATTGGAGGTATATCTTTTTTTAAAGAAAATATTGAGTATTTTGACTAAATCATCCTCAGTTGATATAGATACGTAAGAGCCATGTATTTGATGAATCCTTTTTTTGAGATTATCTATGTATTCTTGATATGCTTTTCTATATTTTTCAAGATGAACAATTTGTCATGAGAATAGTATATTGTCATTTGGATTTTTCTCAAAAGGATGATACAAATCAAGATAAATTACATCATTATGAAAAGCAAGAAGTTTTATTTCATCGGTAATTTCTCATAGATTACATATGAAAATCAGATTATTTTTTGGTTGTTTTTGTATTATATTTCATAGGCCTTTTGTGCCAACATATTCGTGATACGTATGTCCTCCTAGTTTTGCATTTTTACTGAGTAACGTTCTATATTTTTGGATAGTATTTTTTCTGGATATATTTGGATTGTGGATAAAAAATTCATCATAATCTGTTTCTCACCAGTAACTAATAATATTGAAATCTCCATTATTTTCTCTCACGCGTACGGAGATTCACTCTGGTTTTATTTTATTCCAGGCGATATCACGTATATCGTCCATGTTATTATACAATCTGAGATGTGACCAACTTGATCCACGTTGCTTGATATATGTTTGAGAGTTTCAAAATGTATCTTTGGATGTCTTTTTTGATCTAAAAAGTATCTGTGATGACATATATTATGGAATAGGATAAAATCATCCTCGTGTATAAATAGTATTAAGCGCTGGCGATAATACCGTAGGAAAAACAACATCACACGACCTGATAAGAGAGTTTATCTCGATACTATTGTTGCATGGACATTGCGTGCAGTTCGGCTTTCCAACTAGGAGTCATTGATTTTTTCTCTTATCCGTCAAACAAATATTGTTACTTATTCCAAGTCAATCACTGTAGGTGGTTACTCCTGAAATACTTACAATCACTTTTGACTCTCATGTTTTTCCTGTGATTGGATCTATTACCTTGAGTATAACAGTATAAACTCATGGTAGTGTATAAGTATGACTTGTATTTGGTGAAGTAGGAAAAGTGGTACCATCACCATAATCCCAACTATACACAAGAGGAGTATTACTTGCACAAATATTCGATGTAAAATCTATAGGGTTATTGGTTGTTGTACTGATTGGATTTGCGATAAGTGTTACACAGGGTATATTTCCAGTACTTCATGATCCTGATGGATTACTCGTATCAGCAATACGAATAGTAATTGTCGGTGTTGCTACGGGAGTATTGGTTTTTGGATCAATTACATTGAGTACTACTTTCCAATCTCAAGTATTAAATCCCGAACCTGATAAAATACTACCCGTTCCATTGATTACTTGTCATGTAAC
>JAIESH010000043.1 GCA_019746175.1 Candidatus Altimarinota bacterium | reverse complement strand
TCGTCGTATAGAAGGGAAGGATACTATTATTACTCGTAAATATACAACCAGACCCTGTGAGATTACTCGACTTTCTTCATCAAAGTTTTCGATAGTATTAAAAGAGGGAAAGAATCGACAGATTCGTCGTATGGTTGCTGCAGTAGAATATGATGTAAAAAAACTAAAACGAATTCGTGTAGAAAGTATTATGCTCTGAGATTTAGAAGAAGGGCAATGGAGAAGAATGACCACCAATGAGAAACAGAGTATTCTTGATCTTTATACTGATGAGAGCCTGACATAAATAATAAAATCCCCTTATAGGGGATTTTATTATTGAGGTATTGACATGCTTTGATCTATAATATCATCTGGAATTGAGGCAAGTTGTTCAAGAAAAGCAATTCTTCGAGCCACTCTATCATTGAGCGTAGAACTTTGATCTATTGCTACTCGTTGTTTACTGATGATTCATTTTTTTGTAGCTATCCAATTTTTAATTCTTTTTTTGAGTACCTCTCTGTACTCCTCTTTGCTCATTAGTGGTTCCTCATCAGGTCCATATCAACTTGGCTGTAATGTTGATGTTTTTATGAGTTTTTCACTTTCTACTTCAATGTAATTAGCAAAATTTAGTCGACATGGGGGACAACTACCATCACAGGGTTGTTGGGGATTTTTGCGCATACGACAGCACACCCGTGCTAGTTCTTCTGGCACGCCCGTTATAGTTAATTCAGTATCTGTTCGTATTTTTTCGCTTAGTCCCATAATATTATTTATATATTGATAATAGTATATATACGCAATAATGTCAATTTTATTTATGAAACCTTTGATGAGCTTCTTTGAGTTTAGGACTGGTTACATGCGTATATACTTGCGTCGTAGTAATTGATGCATGACCCAGTAACTCCTGTATAATACGTATATCTGCTCAGTTGCTAAGAAGTGTTGTGGCAAAGGAGTGTCTGAGTGTGTGCGCATGCATATTCTTAAGAATACCAGCCTTGATCCCATAATCTTTTACCATATTTGTAATAAAAAATCTGCTTAAACGTACATGGTCATTATCAAGTAGGGAAGACTCTATATTTTCTTCTGAAAAATTATGACGAATAAATAATGGATCAAAATTGTCATGACGAGCTCAGATATATTCTCGGATAGCATCACGAGCCTCCTCGGTAAGATATACAACTCTGAGTTTTCATCATTTTCCTCGTACGGCAAACTCCATAGTTTCGAGATTTACATCATTTTTATCTAGGGTAGTGAGTTCAGAGATACGAAGTCCAGTTGAATAGATGCATTTGCTGATAGCAAAATCTCGTTTTCATTGTATAGTTTCACGAGGAAATATATCAAAAAAACTATTAATCTCTTCCTGGGTTAGAAAAGTTACTTCGCGATCCGTTACCCTCATAAGATCAAGTGTTGTTGGATCTAGGCAGGCTATTTGTTGTTTTTTTAGGTACTTGAGCCAACTTCGTATAGTGATAATATGAGCATTTACCGTCTTGACTCATAAACCAGAATCAGAAAGTGAAAGTCGCCAGTTATCAAAATCTTCTTTTGATATACTTTCTATGGTGCATTTGTTATATCTTTTAGCTACATCGAAAAGGGGATTCTTCCAGCTCTTCATCACATTCTTATCTACTGGTGGTAGAAAATCATGGATAGAGAGCTCTTCTTGTGTTATTTCTGGCATTATCCATATAATAAAACGCCAAATATGAAATAGGTATTGTTCTTGAGTTTTGCGTGAACGTCACTTATGAAGACGTAGATATACAAGAAAATCTGAAAGAGAAGTTATTATTGACATTTTTACTATAATTAGTATATATAAATTATTGTTATTTTTGCATCAAAGTTATGGATAATTTATTTCATTCTCAAGTTGATCCATTTTTTGAAAGGGGAGCATGGAGAGGTATTGATCCAAGGTATTTATTATTAAATGAGGAAGATTTTTGGAATCGGTATTCGTATGATATGTCATCATATGGAGTATGGGATGGAAAATGAACTCAACATATTTTATACTGGAAAGATTGAGAGAATATACCAAAGTGTTCTACTTGTTGAGATGGCATCAATGATTCTTCACAATTAAGAAAGTTTTACGGCCCTTGCTATTGTTTGGTATGTATAAAAGATGCTGTTCGTAATAATCTATCTCCAAAGGATAAAAGAAGGAAACTTGATATTGAATTGGTATTTTTCTATAGAGTAGCATGAATACTCGATGAGTTAAATACTCAGAAAACTATGCAAGTAATTGAATTATGTCATAATATGGTACGTAATGTAGTGTAGCACTTACTCTATTTATCATTACATATAATACTTCACATAATGTAACTTATGTGAAGTATTATATGTATATTTCTATGAATGCAAGTTATTTGAATATTATATAACTTTTGTCTTTGATTAATTAAGATGCTATTTTTTTAATTTTATACCAGATATTAGTAACATTAATATTCTATTAAGTTTAATAAAATATTCTACTAAAAACAAATATTTGCATTATATTGTAGTATAAATTTCTCATATCAATGATACAATACTCGGAATTTATATTAAAACTTCGCTATCGTTAAATTTTAATATTTTTGTTTATAATAAAGGATTACTGGTGATATATTTTTTTATTACTACTCTATATGGATAATATTTAGATGTCTTATATATATTATGAGAATTATTCTCATAATATTATCTTGCCTTTTTTGAAAACTCTGTACACTGACTTCACTTTAATTTAAATTTTTATATGAACTCACTTGAACAATCATGTTCTGATATTTTAACCAAAAATATGTGATACCAAGATCAATCAACTTATCTACTCTATGATACCGAATCACCACTTGCAAAAGTTTTATCAGATGCTTGGATTAATGTTTTATCAGAGATAAAAAATAAAGAAAATACTATTCGTGAATTCAAAAATCCACCACAACCACTATATCGTGGCGGATTAATTAATCCAGATAATCCTCATCTTAAGGAGCAAAACCGAATTGTCACATCACATAATATTGAAGAAAATAAACGAGTTGGACTTGATCATCACGAGGCGCTTAAGGTTGAATTGAATGAAGAAAATATAGATCCACAAGTAGAATTACTTAAGAATGAGCTTATATCTTTGCCAAAGTGATCTATTGTAATCTTGGTTCAATCAACCAATTTTCGTTTATCTACGTTTAGAATTAGGCTTGAGTTATTTCATAGAGGAATTCACGTTGTCGAATTCAATCATCTTGCTTATATACCAGAGAAGGAATTTTCAACATTCACTTCTTCCCTTTCTTACAATACGCCAGAATATGTTCGTCTTCAGGATCTAGTTGGATCATACGTAACATCAGCGCAAAATACTCGAGTACAATCTGTGAACGGTGATATTATTACTTTTTGACCTCTTGAGAAAATTCGCGGTAATACTGGAGATTACTCACAAGTAGAAAATAAGGGTTGAACATTTCCAATTGGAGAGATATTTACAGAAGCAAAAGATCTCGCATCTCTGAATGGAAAGTGTTTAGTTGAGGCTTATCCAAATGAAGATTTTTCTGTAGCTCATGGTATCGAACCATTTCTTCTTACTATAGAAAACGGAAGAGTACTTCCGAGTAACAACTTCCCTCCTGGATTTGCTAAGTTATATAATTGGATAGTTCAGTTTGAATGAGAAGTGATGGTACGAGAGCTTGGTATGGGTATTAACCCTCATATTACATCTGTATCTCCCCTTTCTGATATTAATTTTCATGAAAGAAAAACATGAGTTCATCTTTCTCTCGGCAAGAAACATGGTATTTATGGAAAAAAACTCCCTAAAACTGAAATTCAACGCTTTCATATCGATGTATTTATTGCTTTAGATAAGGTATATATAGGTGATGAGTTGATTTTTGATAATGGAAAAATTGCAATTTAATATAAAATTATGAATGATAGTGTATCAAGTGAATATCTCCTTCAGGATGAGAAAGAACAAATAGTAATATATCGATTTCAATATTGTTTTGGTCAAATTATTCAGGATTTATCTGCTAGTATTAATGGTCTCGATATTGAACAGAGAGTTATATCAAGTAAACTCAGAAATCAAATGGTATTACTTATGCCCGGAATATCTGATCTTAATCTCAATAATTTCTTTCGTTTTTTAGAGAATTTTTATCAAACAAAAGACAAAAAAGAGTCTGTTGTATTCGCCTCATTGCTTGTATATCTCATATATGATTTTGGTATGAATATTTTTGGAATGGAATTATTCTTCTCATCAGTTCCAAGTGAGTTGATATCATTGGAATCAAAGGCTCGATTTTTATTTCAATCAAATATAACCATTAGTGCTACTGTAACTAGAGTAGATCAGATTTTGTAATTTATCTGAGAACATCTCTAATTTTTTCTCTCGTATCAATAGTATGACGATTGCTACTATTTTTTTCTTTTTTTAGAGGTATTGCTTTTGCTTCGTTGTTTTTAGATTCAGTTTCATCCGAAGAAACGGAATCATCAATAAGTGATTGAATATGTGCAACAGCCTTATCGGGATTAGTGACATAAAACATACTCATAGTTCCAATCATGGCAGTATCTCATTCTGTGAGTATGTTGACAGTTCCGTAATTGAAAAAACTTGCAATTTTACTTGGAAATACTGATTGCACTGTTTTTATTTTGTCTCATTCGATTGATTGAACTATTGAAAGTAATCCAGATTGATTGATGAAAAATATTTTTCATGGTACAAATACATTGTAGTCCATTTCTAGATCCATCATTCTTTTTCTATATCTTCTCAGGAGTCATATCTCTATAATCATTATTATTATATCAATAATAAGAAATCCAAAGTAACTATTTACTTTTGGGGAAATAAATATAAGTACAATTTCGCTTATAATAATAGCAAAAAGTATCCATTGATTCGTAATTGACCAATTAAAGAATGATTGAAAGTAGTTATCTCAAGTAGCTAATTCATCTCTTAATCTATGTGGGTCATCTATAATTTCAGGTTCATGATGAATGCTTTTGAAGTGACGTACATAATTCAAGGAAGATAGTATAACTATCATAGACATCAATGAATTTCCTCCTACAATAAGGTATTGTAAGTTTAATAGAGTAATCTCTGTAAGTGCAATATAAGTGCTGATTCATGCTAAAATTACCACAAATAGTGGCATCCAGAGCATGAATAATCCAAAAATCCATGATCGTTTAATAATCATATATTTTTGGTGTCATTCATTGATTAATCGTTCTATGAGAATAGTTTCTCAAGAAATATTGAATGACTTAAAAAGCCAGCTGTAAATTTTATGGAAAGGTATCATATAGTCTATATAATATCATTTTTTATATATAAGCAAGAAAAAAGTACTCAAGTTCCAGTTTATGGATTGAGTACTTTTGGTATACTTTTTTCTATTTTTACAGCGAGTCATCATTTTGGACTCAGTGAGAATGATAGTCTGTCAACGAGTTTTTCAGTTATATGGAAGAGTCCCCTGCCCCGTTTATCCATATAGATTCCTTCATCTGTATTATGTTTTTGCAATCGATCGCTTCGTATATCTTCCATATGCTTAGCATCTTTGGCATCTTTTCCGCTTCAGGTATCATGTACCTCAAGCATAATGAAGAACTCATTCTTATCATTAGTACCTGCTTCTATAATACAGCTATCAATATCTCCTTTGTTACTTCAGTGTTCTATAGCATTATTGATGAGCTCATCAGTAATAAGAATAAACCTTCCTCTCCATGGATGATGAATTGAATGCATATCAAATATGCTTCATACAAAATCCCGAATAATTTTTGATCTACTATGATCTGCTTCAAAATCTATCTGGCAAGAGATATTATTCGCATCAGTAATACTCTGTAAGAGTTCTTTTATAGCATTTTCATAATTGAGATGACTAATATCACAAGAGAACATGTCGTACCTAGATTTAATGAATATGAATTTAGTATATACTGATTTTTATAAAAAAGCAAAAATTATAAAAAATACCCCATATAGGGGTATTTTTTATAAAGTTTGACTGAGTCAAAAAGACTAGCGAACTGCTTCCTTAAGGGTTTTACCAGCTCGGAAGACAGGAGTCTTCATAGCAGCGATTTGAATTTTCGCACCTGTTTTTGGGTTTACACCATTACGAGCTGCACGATTCGAGATTTTCCATGCACCGAAACCAGTAACATTTACTTCTTCACCTTTTTTAAGTGATTTAGTAATTACTTCAATCTGAGCCGTGAGAGCTTTTGTTACAGCATCTTGACTGAGACCAGCCTTTGCTGCAACTGCTTTAATAAAGTCCTGCTTTTTCATGAGTAGAAAAAATTAAGAAATAAAGGACAGATACGATTATAGGCAGAGGAAATAGAAATGCAATTTTTTTTTAACTTTTTATACGCAATATGTCTTGTCAATAGATATTTTTTCCTGTCTAATAAAGGAAAAACAGCCTAAAAGTATGCATTTTTTTAAATCCCTTCCAGATGCGGAAATAGCTATGGGATGCGGAAAGAATGATTCGCTCCTGATCACAAAAATGATTCAATTCTGGAAAGCTCTAACTAATGCCCCTATTAGAGTATTTCTTACAAATATTTCTCTATATTCTTCCAATAAGTGCAACAATTGTTCCAGTGATGGTAAGAATCATTCCAATTAACCAAAAACGCATTACAATAGTCTCTTCATCCCATCCAATAGCCTCAAGATGATGATGGAATGGAGCAATCCGAAAGACCTTTTTTCCATTTCTAAATCTCTTACTAAGCATTTGAATTATAACTGATAGTGTTTCTCCAATGAATATACTACTCATAATAATAAAAGCAAGAAGTGTATCTGTCATCATGGCAATAACCGCAAGTGTTGCCCCGAGTGCAAGAGATCAAGTATCTCACATAAATATTTTGGCAGGATGGATATTGTACCACAAGAAACCCATTAATACTCATACGGTAATAAGGCAAAATGCAGAAAGAATAAACATTCATTGAATATATGTTATTGCTCAATAGGCAAGAAATTGGAACAAGAGTAGTCATCCGGCAAGTCCATCAAGTCCATCAGTCATATTTACGCTATTGGCTGCAGATATAACGATGAGTATGAATAAGGGTATATAAAAATATCAGATGTCTATATGTCCATAAAATGGAATGCTAATTTCTGTATACTCTAGCTTTATGGAAAACCAATACGCTCATGCAAACGCAAAAATTATCAATAGGAACATTTTTACTTTTGCAGAGAGTCATTTTGTTTTACCGATTTCTTTAACATTAAGATAATCATCAATCATTCCTATTATACCAACACTTACAAGAGTAAATATAACAATGTAAGTTTCTTTTCTGTTCCAAAGACTATATTTGAAACTTACTCAAAATATATCAGCAAGATTTTTTCAAAAATACTGCATGATCACTGATATGAGTATGACAAATAGTATTATTCATATGATTATTACTCATCACATGGTTGGTGTTCATCTTTTTGCTGCATGTAATTGTGAAAACTCTATTGCTTTTCATACGAGCCCTTCACTTCTGATATTTTTTCCAAGTCCAAGTCTCGTGAATAATCTAATTGAAGCAGGCATTATAATTATTGTAAGTAATGCTGTTATTATAAGGCTTGTTAGTATGAATATAAGATTAGACATGAGAGTATTGCTATGGTAAAAAATCCTACTGATTATAGTAGGATTTTTATTTTTGCAAATCAGAGACAGTGTCGCTTTTTGTTTTTGATACTTCTTTTTCTGGTTCTATAAATATATGTTCCATCAGAAAATGTCTCATTTCACTGTCAAATACTTCATTTTCTTCTGGTAGCATCACGGTAATTTTATAAACAAGATCTACAGCATTTGGAATCTCCGTATCATAGAGAACTTCGATGGGATCATAACTCGCGATCTTTCCTTCAATTATTCTCATACGAGTTTTTATATCATTGGTATTCGATTGCTTACGAAAAGGAATACGATAGGTGTAATCAAAAAATCTGCGTCGAGACAAATTTTCTACAGTTTCTGTATATATGAGACGATTTGGAATAAATACGACTTCCCCAGTAAGACGTGTCATTTTGGTATAATTGAGGGTAATTTCCTCGATGAGTCACTCATAGGCTAGGTTTGATTTGAGTTGTACACGAATAATTTCCCCTATTTCGAATGTTTGCGATAAGAGTATTGATAGACTACCAAAAAGATTTGTTATGATGTCGCGACTTGCGATAGCGAGGAGTACTCATCAGATTCAAGCACCAGTTAATATACTGCTCGTATTAATATGTAATTTTTCAAGTATATAAAAAGCTCCGATAATCCAAACCGTGGATATGGTGACTGCTTTTATAAGTGGTAAAAATCTTCGAATTACAGCACCATCAACCAAAAAAGAATGCTCAATTTCACGAAATAAGGCATGTACAATGTGTACAATAATAATAATTCCAGTGAATGCTTTGATTATTTCATAGGCGAGATCAATATAATGCAGATCAGAAGGACTCCAAAGTGGTGCATTTTGAATATATTGGTAGAGTATTGTAATTGAAATACTCATCAGTAGCCATGTGATAATACTGAAGAAGCTATTTTTCCGTGATGTAGATAAGTTTTGTGATTTCATGGATGTATTAAGTATGTCATATTTTTTATATTTATGCAAATAGTTGATTTTTCTTGAATTTCCATATGATTATCCAGTAATTTTTGTTCTCCTTTTTTCCATGTCGTTTCGATTGACACATATTCATGATTATCATAGATTTATTGCTATTGATTTTGGTATTTACCGTGTTAGAGCTAGTATCTATGATCTGAGTGAATGAGCTCTAACATGTACTGGATTTTCAGGCGTAAGACAAAGTAGAAAGAATTTTGTACAAGGAATGGTGGCTGACATCGGTGGTGTATCTCAGATCCTCGAACAATCAATATTACAAGCAGGAAGTCAACTCGAAACAATACCAGAAGATATAATTATGAGTTTTCCTTCTCAATCGTTTGTCTCTGACGTACTTACAACCCAATATACCAGAGACGATCATGAAGCCTTGCTTACTATGCAAGAAATTGATTCGATGATCAAAAGAATTGAAAACACCTCTTATGAGCGTGCCAAAAATAAGAGTCAAAAACAATTTGGAACCATAAGTGATGATCTTAAATTAATATCTTCAACAATTGTATCAATTCAGATTGATGGACGAAACGTATCGAGTCCAATTGGATTTAGTGGATGAAGAGTGAGACTTACAGTACTCAATATTTTTGTACCATCGGGTGAATTCAATATTATGAGATCAGTGGTATCACGTCTTGATAAACAAGTAATATCACTTATTCCACAGCCACTGATTTTGCCTAAGTTAATCGAAAATACAGAAGCAATTCATTCCACAGTTTGCTTGGTAGATATTGGTTATGGACATACCACAGTAACACTTGTTTCTAATAATGAAATTCTTGGGTTTGAAACATTTCCTTATGGAACTGAGATGTTTATGTCAATTATTGCTGATTCTCATAGAGACTATTCCCTTCTTCAAATTGAAAATATTATCTGTAGTGCCCAAGATTTAAAAACATGAGATAATCGAGAATATTTAGATGAATTTCTTGATTATATTCAGGATGCTATATTTGGATATCTTAAATCAGAAAAGATAGATATGTCATTTAAATATCTATATCTGCACGGTAATATTTTTGAGAATTCTCTTATATATAGTGAATTCTCAAAAAGAATGGAATCATCTCTCTGATATGAGATAAAAAAGAAAAAATTATATGAAGCACTTGATGTCAAAATCCATAGTGATCAATGTACGAACTACTGATTATCACTTATGGCAAAAGAACTTCTTTTTGTAAAAAAAGATCCACTGGTTCGTATACTTCGTTATGTATTGTATCAATATGAATAAGAAAACTCTCTACATTACTCGGGAAATGTCTCAGATGATGGCACTCAAAGAAATTACTCGTGAATATAAAGATAATCATGGTTTTATGGTTATTGATTTATCTGCGGCGAGTTTTTCGCTTTCGCGTGATTTTTTCTTAGTTCTTTCTAGACGGCTTCCAAATGATATTTATTGTCTTGTTTTGGCAGATTCAGCTTCTGCTACCATGGCTTCATCACTTGGAATACAAGTAGAACTTGTATGAATGCAGGCAGAATTTGATCGCCAATATGGTAATAAAAACATTGCCACTCATAACATGAGTATGCTGGAATATCTATTTTATGAGATAAAACGATGAATACAGTATGTTTGGTTTTTTATATTTGAAAAAACCAAGAACAACAAAAGAATTATCCATATGAAAAAGAGTGGATCACATTTTGCTCTTATTGTTATTGGGCTAATAATGTCAATGACACTATTGTTATTCATTTTTCATTTTGCCGTTTCAAAAACAATTATTACCATCACTCCGCAGATTTCTATACGCCCTATTAGTACCAATATTGTCTATACAGAAGCAACAGGATCACTCCTTTCATCTAAGAATACTCTTGCACTTAAGCGTATTCAACTTCCAGTTGAACATAGTATGAAATTTCAGTTAGAAACAGTTGATCCAAATTCAACAAGTAACGCCAAAGGAATTATCACTATATACAATGAACTCCCAGCACCACAACCACTTAAACCACAAACTCGTTTTGTGACTTTAGATGGAATTGTATTTCGTTCTCTAAATTGGGTAAATGTACCGCCAGCACGTTCTATTAATGGAATCACAGAAATGGGTACAGTAGATGTAGAGCTCGTTGCCGATATACGTGATGATGCAGGAAATATTATTGGAGAAAAATGAAATATCTCAGCATGACTTGATCTTACTATTCCTGGACTCAAATTTAATCGTGAAAAAATCTACGCAAAATCGAAAACTGATTTTATGTGAGGAGAAGCGCCACGTATACATGTGGTAGCGGATGAAGAGGTAAAAAAATTCACCGGACTTCTCAAAGAACAATTACATAGAGTAGCCAGAAATGCACTTCAAAAAAATCTTGATGACAAAAAAGAATCAACATGAGATGATTTTGTACTCTTTAGTGGAGATGGAGTTTCATTCTCTGGAGAAACTTTCCAGATTACCTCATGACAAAAGAAGGGTGATTTTGCCGAAGAGATAGAAATGAAGTGAGTAGTTACGGTAAATGCACTTACGTATGATAAAAAAGCTACTATAGAATACCTGACCGAAATATTTCATGATGGACTACTGAGTGGTACTGATCGTGAAATTGCCATTCACCCTGATACTCTTCGTATCAATTCTATTATTTCCCGTTCCCCAGATGATTCTACCATCAAGGCTACCATGGAGATGAATACGAGTATCGCTCATGACTTTGAAGATCCCAAAAACCAACTCACTCACTATCTCAAAGTTACTATTGCTGGGCTTGTGAAATCAGAAGCTGTCACAAGACTCCTCAATACTGGACATGTAAAAGATGTAAATATTAGTTCATATCCATTTTGGAATCGATCCGTATCAGGAAATATAGATAATATAGAATTTGTTATCAAAAAATAATATGGCTCTTGCTCAAGATATCGAATCCCGCATTCAGATACTTGATATCGTTAATCGATATGTATCTACCAAAAAAGCCTGAGTAAATTATAAGGGACTCTGTCCTTTTCATAGTGAAAAAAGTCCATCATTTGTGATTTCACCAACCAAAAATATTGCCCATTGTTTCTCATGTGGAAAAGGATGAGGTCCAATCAATTTTCTCATGGAAATTGAGAAGATAGACTTTCGTGAAGCAATAACTATTCTTGCCAAAGAAGCATGAATAGAGATGAAAACCCAATTTTCAGTAGAACAAAGTGAAAAATGAAAAGACCTCTATAAACTCTATAAAGAAGCTACAGAATGGTATCATCAGGCATTATTTTTACCTGAAAATAGCATAGCACTTTCTTATCTCACAGATCGAAAAATCTCAATCGATACTATCAAAAGATTCCAACTCGGATATTCCAGCTCACCTCGTGATCTGTTATTTTATCTCAAGAATACAGGATTTGAGACGAGTTTTATTATTGATTCTGGATTATTTGTTTCAGAAACTCGTGATAAGTTTTTCGGACGAATCACTTTTCCGATTGCAAATACTATGGGGCATACGGTTGCCTTTACAGGAAGAGTTCTTACAGATGCTCTCCCGAAGTATCTTAACTCCCCTGCTTCACATATTTTTGATAAGAGTTCCATACTCTATGGGCTTCATCTTGCAAAACAAGCAGTTTCTAAACTTTGAGAAGTATTTATTGTAGAATGACAGATGGATACTATTGCTCTTCATCAGGCAAGTATCGATAATGCAGTAGGAATTAGTGGAACAGCGCTTACAAAAGATCATATTCGTTCACTTAAGCGTTTTGCTCGAACCATTTATCTCGCCCTAGACAGTGATAATGCTGGAATAAAAGCTACTTTTTCATCAATAGAAAATCTTCTCAATGAAGATATTGAAATACGAATTATACAGATTCCAAATGGAAAAGATCCAGATGAATATATTAAATCGGGTGGTGATTTTTTATCTCTTAGAGAAACTTCACTTTCCGTGATTGAATTCTATCTTCGAGAAGGCTGACGCGAATATGACATCAATACGCTTATTGGTAAGAAAAAGCTTATCGAAAAATGTCTTGAAATTATCGTTAGACTAGGCAGTCAATTGGAAGTAGATTTTTATCTACAGGAGATATCTAGGCAACTTATCGTTGGTATGGATGCCCTCTATAGTGAGTATAGGAAGATAAAATCAGATATTCAAAGAAAAAAAACAGTTGAAAATAAATTTGAAACTCAAAAAGAATGAGAAAAAGATGTTGAATCATCTTGAAAAAAATACGCGCCTTCCCTTGCAGATATGATTGCTGGGTATATTTATCGGTATCAATTTTTAGACTTGTTTTCTGCCAATTTTCTGTATACTGTAGACGATTTGACGAATGGGACAGATACTGCACTCCTCTCTCGAACACTCCTTTCTACATTAGAAAGTGATGATATTGAGATGCTTCGTATAATTGATCTTCATCTAGAATCAGACCACATCAACGCCAATCCTGAGCTTATTGAACGAGCATTTCGGGATCTCTTGCGTTGACTTCATTCGTTTCTTTTTTCATCTTAAAAAAAAAAACGACTCGAAGGCATTGATCCAAATAGTTCAATGTATCTACAGATATATTCAGAACTCAGTCAAAAAGAAAAAATTCTCTGACTGAGAAGATAATAATTAACACATATCTCTCCACATGACTAAGCCAAAACAGTCAGCACACGATGACTCACAAATTGAAGAAATTGATTTATCTATGATAGATATTTCATCTATTGATCTTGATGAACTTACATCATTAGAGCCTACTAAATCTTCTCCAATTAAACTGGAAAAAGAAGAAAAAACAAAAGACTTTTCACATAAAAGAGATTCAACTAATGATGAAGATGACGATGATTTTGAAGACCCAATCATCACTCGTGATTTTGACGATGATTTTGAGGATCTTGATGACGATGATTTTGAAGATTGAGATGAAGAGGAATGAGAAGATGGCGAATGAAAGAAAAAGGATTCTTATAAAACTCCAAAAGATTTTTTTACTGATAAACGTCGCCAAAAAACACTTAAAAAATTTATTGATGTTACTGTTCCTCAAGAGTTTCTTGATGGAATGAGTGAAGATCTTCAGCTTCTTATCAAAAAAGGAAAAGCCGAAGGAAAACTCGTATATGATGAGGTTATCTCAGCACTTCCTCCAGGTGATGATATCGAGATGATGGATGAAGTATTCTCACGTCTTGCTAAGCTCAAGATTGAACTCGTAGATTCACTGGATCAAGAAGATGTATTTAAGGATGCAGGAAAGAAGAAAGATGAAATTGATCTTTCTGAGATTTCTGATGATTCCATTCGAATGTATCTCAATGAAATTGGTCGTTTTGCTCTTATTAATGCTGATGAAGAAGTGAGACTTGGTCACTTAATCCAACAATGAGATCAAGAGGCGCGCAAGCGTCTTGCTGAAGCGAATCTTCGTCTCGTGGTGTCAATTGCAAAAAAATATATGGGTCGTGGACTTGGACTTCTTGATCTTGTACAGGAATGAAATGTTGGACTCTTCCGTGCGGTAGATAAGTTTGATCCGGATCGTGGATTCAAGTTCTCGACGTATGCTACTTGGTGGATTCGTCAGGGTGTAACTCGTGCCATAGCTGACCAGGCTCGTACAATTCGTGTTCCAGTGCACATGGTAGAA
>JAIESH010000029.1 GCA_019746175.1 Candidatus Altimarinota bacterium | reverse complement strand
ATGAAGGCAGCTCGTCCATCAGGAGTTAAGGGATCTGTAGCATTTATGAACACTGTGTTCGTATGTAACGCTATGGGGCCTGGTATCCGTCTTGACGCAAACCAAATATAATCTCACAAAGATAAAAAAAATAATTCCCTTCAAAGAAATTTGAGGGGAATTTAATTTTGGTTTTTACAGGAGATAGATATAATTTTTATATGAAAAGTCCTAAAAATCCCAACATTGCCATCCTAATTGTAAACTATAAAACCAAAAAATATATAATCAAATTACTCCAATCTTATCTCGTATATGAGAACTATAATGGGAATATCGTTTTCTATATTGGAGACAACGCATCTTGAGAAAACCTTGAAGAACTAAAAACATTATTCCCAGAAATCAATATACACACTTACCAAATATCAGAGAATTGAGGATTCTGAGTAGGAAATAATTTCTTATTCCAACAGACAACTGAAGAAATTATATTTTTAATAAATCCGGATATCATCTGGAAAGAGTCCATATTAGAAAAACTTGTAAATTTGCAAAAACATACACAAGCTCAAGTAATTTGACCGAGACTAGTGACAAAAGAGTGATTCACTCAAATGTGGGATCATTGAGAATTGGATGATATCCGAGCAAAGATGCTTGAAATGTTTTTTGGAGTGTCGTATTGGAAAGACCAGAACACACTTACTCAAGTTTCATGGGTTTCATGAGCTGCATTCATGATAAATCGAACTGTATTTCAAAATATTTGAGGATTTGATGAGAGCTTCTTTCTATATCGAGAAGAAGAAGATTTATGTGTCAGAATAAGAAATGAATGATGAAGAATATATTATGCCCCGTCAATATCAATGATTCATCTTGGCTCAATTGTTGCATCAATGTCAAAATATATGGTTAACTCTCACATATTGTACCTCAAAAAACATCATCCTATAATATATAAACTTAGAATTTCTGAACAAATAACGAGGATTTACTTTAGATATTTACAAAAATAAAAACTACCCCCTCCCCCGAAACGCACTCAAAAGTGTAATCTCATCAGCATATTCGATAGAACCCGCATGTGGAAGTCACTTCGAAAGTCGAGATATCTTCACCTCTCGTGGCATATGTCCGATCGCATAGAGTGCTGTTGCTTCCCCTTCTATATTCGGATTCATAGCAAGGATAATTTCTGTGATGTCGGGATTTTCCAGTATTCGAGCAAAGAGAGAATCATAATTCAACTTGTCTGGAGTGGTTCACTGAATTGGAGATATCACTCATCCGAGAACATGATACTTGCCACGAAACACTCCCGTTCGATCGATCGAGAGCATATCTAGATAATCCTCAACTACACAGAGAATTGTGCTATCACGACGAACATCATTACATACTGTACAAACAGGATGATCTACATCTGTCATACCATGACAGATTTTACATTCGCGAACTTTTTCATGGAGATCTGAGAGAGCTTTAGCGAAATTCGATACATATGTCGCATTTGCCTTAAGCAAAAAAAATGCGAGCTTGGCCGCAGTTTTTTCTCCTATTCCAGGAAGATAATGGATCATATCGATGATTCGCTTCAGTGCTTCTGGCATTCTGTATTAATTTTTGAGAGTAAATTGTGGTTCTTTCATGACAAGAAAACCTGGAGTTTCCACCGTTTGCATAGCTTGTACTATCGCCGCATTACTGATGGCATCTATCGACTTACCTTCTGCAATACGAATATCGAGGAGATTTTCTTGAAATGTTAACTCTCGATACTGTCCTTGTAGTTCACGGATTTGATATCCTTTTGTAGCATTTTGATTCAGAATCCAAATATAGTAGATTCCAAGACAAGCGATGAGTATAATCGCGAGAACATATGCCTGAGTGAATGATAATCGGAAATTCTCACGAGCTACACGTCGTTCAGAAAAAAAAGAAAGATGTCATTTTTTAGCTACAAGTACATTGGCATTCATAATTCAAATGGAGTGAGAGAATAGAGCTTGCTCGAATTCTAGAGCGGAATGCAGAATTAAGAGACCGAAGGGCTCATAATCCTTAAAATGAGATAATATTTTTTAAAATGTCCGAGTCAATACTCTGAGTTTCGCGGATCTGCTTCGAGGATTATCAGCTATTTCTTTTTCAGTGGGGAGGATTGGTTTTTTATTGTATTTTGAGAGTCTTGATGGAACAATCGTTTGACCAGTAAAATCATCAATAGTTCCGGTGAGATATGATGTAAGGAGATTTTTAACGATTCGATCTTCGATAGAATGAAAGGTTATTATTGCGATACGACCACCCAAACTGAGTTTATCGATAGATTTTTTGATACTTGTTTCAACGTGTTCAAATTCAGCATTGACTGCTATTCGAAGAGCCTGGAATACTCTCTTCGGAGAGTGATCATCGTAACTAGATGATTTGATGATTTCAAGAAGATCAAACGTTGTATCAATCGATTTGGTTTTCCGGACTTCTACGATAGCACGAGCGATATGAACTGCTTTTTTCTCATCAGCATACTTAAACATAAGATCACGAAGTTCATATTCAGACATATGCATCACAAGATCTCGAGCTGTTTTACCTTGTGTGCGATCAAATCGCATATCAAGTGGTGCGTCAAATCTTATAGAAAATCCACGATCTCCATCATCATAATGAGCACTACTTACGCCAAGGTCATAGAGAATAAAATCAATAGATTCGAGCCCGAGATCTTGAATTATGGTATCAATTTCTGCAAAACTCGAATGAACCAAATTCTTATGAACTCATGTGGGAGTATTGGCGAGATTATCTTGCGCTATAGCGAGATTATCTCTATCTCGATCAATTCCTATAAAGTGATCACCTTGTTTCATGTGGGAACAAAACATTTTGGAATGCCCACCAAGACCAAGTGTAGCATCAACCACACAAGAATGAAGAGAATTATCCAAAAATATTGCTTCTATTTCACTGATGAGAACGGGATCGTGATGCAAAAGAAAATCTGATAAAAAAATACTAAATTTCATCTGAAAAAGCTATTGCAAAATGTAGTCGTTTTTTGCTTTATGTCAAGCCAAAATTAACCACCAAAAACTCATATTTTCTTTTGAAAAAAATTGTTTTTTTTCTATAATCAACGCATGTCAAAATTCACTACCAAAAAACTTCCTTCTTCAACCATAAAGAAAATACAACCGATTAATGCTGTTGAAAATATTACTCCAAATTCAAAGAAAAAAGTACGCAAGATTATCGCTATTTGTCTCGTTATACTCGGGGCTATTTTTGGTGTTAATTATGCAGTGCAATCTATTGGTAGTATCCAAGTTGGAACTGCATGAGATAATCCAATATGGAAACCACCAGTATTTGAATCAAGCGGAACTATGACTCCACCAAAAAAATGAGTCGTCAATATTTTAATTGCTGGTATTGGTGGAGAATGACACCAAGCTGGATCACTGACAGACTCTATTATGCTCGCTTCACTCGATGAAGAGAAAGGTACTGTAACTATGATATCAATTCCTCGTGATCTCTATGTGAGTTACGGAGATAATAGTGGGGCCGGAAAAATCAATACACTCTACCCTATTTGACTCAGTAAAAAAGAAGGTATATTACCGCTTGCTAACAAAGTTTCTGAAATCACTGGTCAATCGATTCATCACTATATGGTAATCGATTTTACAGCTTTTCGCTACATTGTTAATGCTCTATGAGGAATTGAGATAGATGTCAAAAAAGATCTCTATGACAACGAATATCCTGATTATAACTATGGTTACACGATATTTTCTGTAAAAAAGGGACTTCAGAATTTTGATGGAGAAACAGCCCTTCGCTATGCACGATCTCGACACTCTACCAGTGATATGGATCGATCTAGTCGCCAACAACAGATTATCAATGCTATAAAAACCAAATCCCTATCCGCTGGAGTAATCACAAGTCCAACAAAAATATCAAATATTATTGAGGCCACTAGAAGTAATATCAACACAGATTTAACTTTCAGTGATATCGTCAATATTGGTTCTACTTTTGCTAATATTGAAAAATGAAACATACATGTCTACAATCTTGGCAATGATTGTAGTAATTATATTAATTGTAATATTTGAGCGTATCTCTATAATCCATCAATGGCTTATTTTGGATGAGCATGGTCGCTTATACCAGAAGGAGCAAAGATTAATCGGCTCAGCTACTACGATCGCATTCGAGGATTCGTTAACTTTGTATTTCATTTTCCTGGAATCAATACTATACCACAACCGATTGTCGTAGTACACAACAAAAATTCGATAAACTACGCCAAAAATCTACTTATGGAAATGCGAAAAATTGGAATCAATTTTGATTCAAACAATGCCCTAGCATCTTCTACTGGTGAATTGGAGCGTTCACATATTAATATATATTGGAATTCTGAATTCGAAATCGGAATCAATCCTGAATCTGAAATAGCACAAGCACTCAAGATGCTCGATATGCGCATACCAGTAAATATTGTTCAAAAAAATGAATTTATCACGACAAGTGGTCCAAAAATAGAAATTGTACTCGGAAAAGATTATAAAGATTACTTTAGTTTTGCTAAGCCTGCTGAATATCTCCCTAAAATCGAGATGCCAGTATCTTCCGGAACAACAATTTCAGGAGAGAGAAATGAAAAAAAACCTAGCACAACAAAACCAACGACACCAATAAAAAATAATACCACTGAAACTACCAACAATACTCCTTACAAAGTAGCACCTGGAGAATGGGAGGAACTCTAAAAAAGAAAATATTTATCCAAAATAACGATTCATGTACTATGACAAATCCTCGTATTAAGCATATTACTTCTCGCTCAAGAAGCCTGGCTATCCGGGCAAGAAATAATCCATATGCCAAAAAAATATCATCATTCCTTTGAATAGGAAAATGACATTTTATATCTCGTCTCATTGGCATAACTCTACTTCTTATTGCATTGGGGTTATTTATTTTATGGTGAGTATTTCTCAAGTGAGCTCCTTCGATAGAAACTCTAGCTACAGGAGACTATTTCCGTGAAAGCACTACTATTTATGATAAAGATGGTGGAGTAATATATACTCTTTTTAAAGATGGAAAAAGAACATATATTGGATATGATGATATATCTCAATCCCTCAAGGATGCCATTATCAGCACTGAAGACCGTACATTTTTTGAAAATCCTGGAATCGATATGATGGGATTATTTCGTGCTTGAGCCAAATATATTATGGGATCTAATGATACTGTAAAATGAACATCAACAATATCACAACAACTTATCAGAAATACAATACTCACCAATGAGCGTTCACTCAAGAGAAAACTTCAAGAAATGTATCTCTCTTATAGTCTTAATAACAATTACTCAAAGGAAAAAATACTCGAAATGTATTTCAATGCTTTTTCATTTTGATATAACGCTAACGGAGTCGAAGAGGCCTCTCGTACTTATTTTGGTAAAAGTGCGAAAGATGTTGGTCCACTCGGAGCTAGTATACTTGCTTCTCTACCAAAATGACCAACATACTACTCGCCATATCTTCATAGAGATCGACTTATGGGAAAACTCGATGTATATCCAAAAGAAGATCCAACGAGCATCAAGACCATTGTTTCTGTAGAAGATAAAAAAACATATGCTCCACTTTATAATGATTTCAAGAACTACCTTTCATGAATGACAATGGAACGCCGAGAAAGTGGACTCAATATCTGTGGTGTACGATCAGCCTATATCAAAAATAATATCTTCAAACCAAATAACCAATGATGTTTGGATCTCAATTTTGATGAGGTACTCACCTTTATTGGTAATATTGCTATCAACGGGGAAATTAATTCTTGAGAAATTAATGGCTCTTATATTATCGAATACACTATTGGACGAAAAGATTTCGTTGCCAATCAAATGCTTGAGGATGGAAAAATTGATGGTCCAACATTTAAAAAAATTCTTTATGATGGAATTGAATTTGAATTCAAGAAATATAGCGAAAATATCAAATATCCCTACTTTGTAATGTATATCAAGGAATACCTTGAAACAAAATATGGAAAAGATATCGATGTAACAAATGGCCTCAAAGTATATACTACTATTGATCCAAAATTACAGACTTTTGCCGAAGAGGCCGTAAAAAAACAAGCTCTCATCAATCAATCTCAATATGGAGCTAAAAGTGCAGCCCTTGTAAGTATGGATAATACCACCGGAAAACTTCTTTCTATGGTTGGATGACCTGATTATTTTGATATAGAAAATGGTGGTAATAATAATATGGTGACTTCCATTCGTCAGCCTGGATCTTCTTTCAAGCCTATTATATACGGACTTGCTATAGCTAAGAATCCTATTGGTCCAGCTACGCCAATTACAGATAGTCAGCTCTCTTTTGGAAAATGGAAACCAGATAACTATGATCGATCGTTTAAGTGAGTTATGACCGTTGAAAGTGCGCTTGATTATTCTCGTAATATTCCGGCAGTAAAAATGTACTATCTCGCCTGACAAGAGGAAGCTATTATCAAATTTGCCAAATGACTTGGGCTCAATAATTTAAAAGAAAATTTTGGATATGGAGCACCAATTGCTATTGGCACTGCAGAAGCAAAACCAATTGATATGATGCAGGCATATTCGGTATTTGCTAATAATGGAATCAAGAAACCAGTATATGCGATAGAAAAAATCACAGATAATGAAAATAATACTATAGAGGAACACAAAGATCAACCAGGTGAAGAAGTGATGAATCCAGCAGCCGCCTATATTATAGCAAAAATACTTTCCAATAATGAGGCTCGGCCAGAATCACCATTCTGGAGAAATGCACTAACTATACCTGGTCGAAGTGTTGCTGCAAAAACTGGAACATCAAATAAAGATGTGAGCAAATGAGGAGAAAAGAAAATTCTTCCGAGAGATTTGTGGACTATAGGATTTTCACCACAAATTACTACGGTAGTTTGGGCTGGTAATATCGATGGAAAAGAAACAAAGTGAAGTTGTGATGGACTTAATTGTGCAGCGCCAATTTGGAAAAGCTATATGACATTTGCACTCAAGGATCTTCCAAAAGAAGAATTCAAAAAACCAAAGGATCTCTATACTTATAATATATCAAAAATAAGTGGATATCTCGCTACAAAAGACACACCACAAGATCTAGTACGATCAACAATCATGGCAGTAAAACTCGACACCTATGATGGTGGGATCGAATGAGTTGATATTGATACATTATGTCATGGTATTGCAACTGCAGAAACACCAGATGATGCTCGGTTTACTATTTTTATGCCGAAATCAAAACCTGTAATTGATGGATATGATCCAGAATGGTATTCTGGCTTTCTTACTGCCTCGAAACAGTTCACGAGTGGAAGTGGATCAATTGAAATTAGTAAAGAACCATGTCCGCGTCCAGACAATATTGGAAAAGTAGATATTATTGTTACCCCAGTAGAACTTGGAAAGGATAATGTCATAGAAATAAAATGGAATGGAAATCGTATTATTGAAAAACTTAAAGTGGTGTCAGCTGGAAAAATTATTAAAGAAATATCATATGGTTCCTCTGGTTCAACTAACTCAATTGTACGTATAAATCTCGGCAAGGTTTTTGATGCTACTGTGGAACTTATAGATACCTATGGATATAAATATACCAAAGCAACACTCGGTACACCCACATCTTGAAATACTTGATCTACAACAGATAATAAGACTCCGCCAACAATAACAATGATTAATCCAAAGTGAAATTCTCTCAATTTATATGAATGAAGTACGTTTAATCTAAGATTTCAAACTACTATCGCAACAGCTACAAGAGAAATCAATGTTACTATTGATGATAAGGTTATACAAACCGCTACAACTGGTGATTTATTTGTCTTTCCAGTAAGTGCGACATGACTTGATCCTGGAAAACATACAGTCAAAGTAACTGTAACTGATTCTAATCTACAAACTGCAACTAAAACATTTAATCTCAATATCTTACCTCGATAAATATGGAATACCGAAATATCACTATTGCATACTGAGAAAGAACTATACTTAGGGATATCAATATACTTATTGAACCTGGAGAATTTGTCTTTCTCATTGGCACATCTGGAAGTGGAAAAACCAGTTTCATTAAGTCACTTCTATGAGCAAAAAAACTCAAAAGCGGAAATATTATAGACGATAATGGAACCGATATTGCTGAATTTTCACCAAAAGAACTCCTTGAATACCGTCGTAGTCTTGGTATTATTTTTCAAGATTTCAAGTTGCTTCCCAAAAAAACTGTTCGAGAAAATGTAGCATTTGCTATGGAAGTGTGCGGATATAGTGCCTATGAGATTACGCGACGAGTACCCGAAGTACTCGCAAAAGTATGACTTTTGGCAAAAAAAGAAGTTTTTGTAGAGACTCTTTCTGGCTGAGAAATACAGAGAACCTGTATTGCACGAGCACTCATTCATGATCCACAGATAATCATCTGAGATGAACCAACTGGAAATCTCGATAGAACCAATGCAACCGAAATCATGCATCTTCTCAATGAACTCAATCAAAGTGGAAAAACCATAATTATGGCTACACATGATGAAACTATAGTAAATTCTATGAAGAAACGAGTTATAGCATTCGAAGATGGAAAAATTGTCTCAGATAAAGAATGAGGAAATTATTGTTTATAATAAACTATGTTAAATTCAGAAGAAACGCTTGCACAAAAATTTGTAAAAAAATGATTTTGGTTATATCTTTTTACTTTTTTAATTGGCCCAATTGGGTATTTTATTAAAATTATTATTTCCCATGATCTCTCTGTATGAGAAGTGGGGATGATATATGGAGTCTTAAGTTTTGTTACACTTTTATCTGCATTTAATGATCTTGGATGTACGGAAAGTTTAAATTATTTTCTTCCAAAATATATTATCAAAAATGAATATGGAAAAGCGAAATACCTCCTTCGTCTAACACTAATACTGCAAGTATGCTCTAGCGTACTGATTGCTGGTATCTTATTCTTGCTTGCCCCATGGCTTGCTAACTCATATTTCAATGAACCACTTATTGTAGATATACTCAGAATTGCAGGACTGTATTTTATAGGTATTAATTTTTTTCATATTACAACCGTACTTTTTAGTGTATCTCAAAATACTAAATTACAGAAATGATCTGATTTTATTAAAATGCTTGCAACACTCGCAGGCACCTGAATGCTATTATTTATAGATCAGTGAAATATCACAAACTATATGTGGGCATGGCTCAGTGGTATTGTTATATGATTTATATTTTCTGCTTATTTTACATATAATCAGTATTATAAAATATATTTCAAAGGAGTTAAAATTGAAAAAACAACAGAGGAGCGGAATTCATTTTTCAAATACGCCTTTGCAACACTTTTGACTGCAAATATAGCAACTATGCTATCACAGGTCGATATGCAAATGATTATTGTATTACTCGGATCGGAAGCAACAGGTTTCTATTCCAATTATCTTTCCCTACTCAATATTCCTTTCATTTTTATAGCTCCAATTATTGCATTTTTATTTCCAGTAATATCTGAACTTCACTGAAGAAATAATACAGAAAAGATGAAAGTTATTCATAAAGAATTTTCTCTCTACTTATCAATAGTAGGAATTTGGTTATCAGCATTTTTATTTCAATTCGGAGAACCTCTCTCTATACTTTTTTTCTGAGAAAAATTCAGAACATCATGACATATACTTGGGTATTCTGCATTCTTTATGGTATTCATACTCCTTGTTCAGATTAATTTCCAATTCCTTGCTGGAACTGGAAAAATAAAAGAGCGTGCAAAAATATTATTAATAGCCTTACCTATTAATGTCGTTTTAAACTATTTTTTGATTCAATTATTTGGTGTTGACTGATCAGCACTTGCAGTTTGACTTTCATGGATACCACTATGGTACCTCTCATATAGAGCAACAACTCCCTATCATGGAAGTTTTGATTGGCTATCCTTTTGAAAAAACTTATTTCTTGCAGTCTTATGTTCATTAGTACTCTATTATATAATATTTTACATATGATGGAATGATACGACAAAATGATGAGCATTTTTTATAATTTTAATTGCAATGACCATTAATATCATTATATTTGGATTATGAAATCTTTTCATGATAAAAAATGCATGGAAGATTATAAAAAATAATAGATAATTTATTAACCAATCCGTTTTATGTTTCAGCTTATTTTAGCCTCAGTTGGATTCATACCTTGGGCACTCTATATTATAATTACATATTATTCTGAGAATTTCTCAAAAATTAATCATATAGAGTCAGCGACTGGTTATGGTGGATATTTATTATCTATAGGAATCGTATATGGGATATATAAATATATATCAATCTCACGCGAAACTAAGCATGTTACATTCAATTTTTGGCATATTTTTGGATTTTCATTACTGCAGATATTAATCGTATCTATTGCATATAGTAGTGCTCAGGTTACGACTGGTTCGCCATTTTTCGGGAATAATGGAGCATCAAGCATAGTACTTTTTGGACATATCTTATCACTCCTGATTTATCCAATATTTCTTGTGTTTTTATGGAAAGCCATCTGATATAGTTTATTGCAATTTATTAAGTGATGGAATGATATCACTCTGCGTATTAGATTTGGAGCTGAAGTATCAATTGGACTAGCTCTATTCGGATTAGGATTAATACTACTTTGAATTAATCAATTCTATAATCTCAATGGACTCATTGTACTTATACTTATCCTTGGATGACTCAGTTACAAATGATGGATAGCTATTTTTAATGAAATTAAGGATAAACATATTGAATTTCCTCAACATGAAAAGAGTTCAAAATCAATATTTGAATATATCAACCCAAAACTCCTCAGTGCTGAATTTGCATTTGTAATTATCAGTTTTCTTGTTTCAGTTTCTTTAATTAATGCTATTCGTCCTATGCCAATAGGATGGGATGATTTAGGGTCTTATATGAATTTCCCAAGAATCATGGCTATTAATGAATCAATTTTATATGGAGTTGGAATATTTACTTGGCAACTTATTACAGGAACTGGTTTTTTTATTAATCAAATTGCTGCAAACGCATTTTATATCAATCAGCTATGAGGAATACTCTCAGTTATTATTATTAGTTGTATTTTATCTATTATCTTTGAATTAAAAGATCGCAAGTATATCCTATCCCTTCCAATTCTACTTGCTGGAATATATTACATGATGCCGATGACTATATTTCAACAGGCCAAAGACATGAAGCTTGACCCAGCACTTATGATGGCAAGTGTCAGTGCGTTCGGGATGCTCTGGTATACACTAAGGGAAAAATATTGAAAACCTAATTTTTATTCACTATTGCTTATTGTAGGAACAATAGTTGGAATTGCATTTGGAATGAAACTCACGACCCTGATGCTCATTATCGCAAGTCTTGCACTCATTAGTTATAATATTCTTGGGATATGTGGGTTTTTGGGATTTTTCTTTATTTTTTTAGGAATCTTTACGGGTGGTCATCTTTGGTCCAATATGAATGTATGGATGCCAAATGAGAATACTGAGTTAATTAGAAATATTACAATAGCATGTAGCGCTATTTGACTGCTCAGTTTAGGACTATCTGTAATTACAGCAACAACAAAAAAGATTAAAATTTGGCTCATTTCAGTACTAATTTTTATTGGCTGAATAGCATTAGGATTAAGTCCTTGGCTTATAAAAAACTGATTGGAAGCAAAAGTATTTACCAGTGAACAAAAAGGAACTTTAATAAGCGGGCTACTCTGATGATACTCAAGTGCCTGATTTAATAACTATTCAGCAATTTACTCAAGTGATGAATATGCTAAAAAAAGAAAAGAACAACAATCCGCCAGTATTACCAATGATGGAAAATCACAAAATGAAGATTTTAGTAGATATTTTGGACAAGAAAGTGGACTCAATAATTATCTAAAGCTTCCGGCAAATCTTACATTTCAAAAAAATCAAAGTGGTGAATTTACAGATATTACATTTATATTTTTTGCATTCTTACCTGCTATACTCCTCTTCGTTTGAGGACGCATATACGGAAAAAGAAAATGGACTAAATTTATATATCCATCATTCATTTTTTTGGGCATCATCTGAATGATTAGTTATTATTTTATTGGTTCTACAGGCAGCACCATTACTAATTACATGAATAATATAAATCTTCCTGAAGGCTATCTTTATATAATAGGTTGAATCATAATTTCTATACTAGTATCTCACTTTTTTATTGAAAAAACTGAAGAATGAAATCGTATCCAAGATATTATAGTTACTGTTACCATTTATGGATTTTTATTCCTCATAAGTGCCTTCGGTATAGTATGGTATGGTGTATTTGTATATTTTCTATTCTTAGCACTTATTGGACTTGCATCACTTGCATTTACTACGTTTAGTGACTCTGATAACGATGATGTATTCAGCTTCAAGGTAACTCTTTCATTTATATTCTTTTTATTCATTTTTGTATACGTCATTCGCTCAGCCTTTCCTCATGGTTGGAATAATCTTATAAGCGCATGAATGAATGAATATAAGTATAAAAAAATCGACCAAAATGAAAGTATTTTTACCTATAGAAATGACTATATTACATCAATTGCAACTCTAAATTTAGCTAATCCCGATGTTGTTGTAAAAAGAGCCTGATCCCTAGCAAAGAGTGTTGCTATGAAAAAAATTCTTACGCCAGAACGTCTTGCTACACTATGAGCAAGCGATCTTCATCAAATACTTCTTTATTTCATTACTCAGATAGAAAGTGGAAAAATAGTTCAAGATTGAAAGGCTATTGAAAATGATGTGAAGGCTATATGAAATGAACTTTATTCAAGTATATTATCGCCAAAATGAGATGATATTAATAATAAATGAATTTACCGAATAGGTACATTTATGACTTACCTTATTAATAAAAATCAACAAAGATACCTTGAAGATAGTCTTGTATTTGAATTTGAAACATTCTTCTATGATCCATCACCTGAAAAAACTATAGATCGTATGAAAAAGGTTGGACTTGGATATCTCCTTACTGATCTTAACGCTGCAACTATAGATCGAGACCCAAGGCGAGTTCTTACTTCCAGATTTGAACATCTTCTGCTTACTATGCGGGCTAAAAATCTACGACTCGTAGATACTGATAATCTTTGTCTCCGAATCGCTCTTGATGAATATAAGGCATGACTACTACAAACTGATATTGAATTTATAGATATTGCTTGAACGAACTATGAGAGCTTTAGAGGTCCAGATATGAAAGTAATGTACCGCAATGAAAAACAAAACAAATGTGCAACATATGCAATTAATCTCATAAATGAATCAAGTAAAAATAAAAAATCACTATATTCATATCTAGTGCCCTTACGTGATGAGCTACTTGCAGCAAAAACTCAAGCAGAACAACAAGCTATCATTAGTCGTGCATTTGGACAAAGTTATTTTGCACTTTTTGAAATCATAGATATGCCAGTTGTAGAAGTTAAAAATGAAATAGCACCTCAAAATACCAATACTTGAATTATCTCTCAATAATAAAAAAACTCCCTTATTCAGGGAGTTTTTTTATTATATCTCGAAATTGATTTGCACGATCTAGGTAGTCCTTGAATAGTCCAAAACTAGCACAACCAGGAGAAATCATTAATATATCTCCAATTTGCCTTTTTTCATATAGCCATTTTACTCATTCTGATAAATCATCAGTTCATATATATGGAATATTTGAGTTTTTTGCAATCTGTATAAATTGCTCTTTTGTCGCACCGATAGAAACTATTGCTTTAACACGAGATACGAAAAGTGACTCAAGATATTCAAAAGAATCTCATTTGTCAGAACCTCATACAATGAGAAGTAGATTTTTAGTATTTCCAAAAGAGCCAAGCGCAGCTGCCAAGCTCTGAGAACTCGTTGATTTTGAATCTTCCACAATTATAATTCATCATTTATTTCCAAGTTTTTCTTGATTTCCCGCTCAACCATCAGCTGCAGCACGTAGAGCAGCACGAGGATAAAGGCGAGAC
>JAIESH010000042.1 GCA_019746175.1 Candidatus Altimarinota bacterium | reverse complement strand
TCAGTTGGTTAGAGCGCTTGGTCGACATCCAAGAGGTCACTAGTTCGAATCTAGTATGATCCACCATTCGATTCAAGTTTACAGTTTTCTTCATTTTCGGGCGATTAGCTCAGTTGGTTAGAGCATCTGTTTTACACGCAGAGGGTCATAAGTTCGAATCTTATATCGCCCACCACCGAAAAATTAATAAAAACTCCCTTACGTAAGTAGGGGAGTTTTTATCATGTATATTCTCCATGAATTTCTTCTCGCTTTTTCTTGGATTTTAATATAATTGTAGACATAAAAACTTACTCTAAATAGATATGTATCTTTTTCGTTACGCATTAAAAAATATTTTTAGAAATATTTTCCTTTCAGTTTCTTCTGTCCTTATTATCGGACTTCTAGTATTTTTTGTAAATATTCTATTTCTTGTGATATTTTCAACTGATAGATTTATTACGAGTATAAATAGTAGAATTTCTATTAATATCAATTTCCAAGATGGATATGATAACTCTCAACTACGTTCGAGTGAATTTTTATCGGGAGTAACGACTTCTTTCTCTTGAGTTGATGTAGAATACCTCTCCCGAGAGAAGGCTCTTGTTTTATTAACTGCACGTAATCCTGATCTCGCTACACTCATTGAAAATGATTCCAATCCACTTCCTAATAGTGTAAGACTCTCTAATATTGATATTAACCAATATACGAATCTCAATACCTATATTGGACATTTTAGAGATATTCTACAGTATGATCAATGAACCCTTGATAAAAAGCTCCTTGATTATAGAAGTCAGTATGAACGAATCACTGGAGTAATAAAGATGCTTAATATACTTCAATCTACAGTATATATTTTCTTGGTACTCTTTGTATTTACTGTTGCGATACTTATATATATGGTAATCCATAATTTCATATTCTTTCTTCAGAATGAAGTACGTATTATTGAACTCGTAGGATGACGCCCTTCATTTATTTATGGACCATTCATTTTACAAGGAATGATGTATGCTTTTATGGCATCATCTATTGCTTTTATTAGCTTTTTAGGACTTGTAACACTTACTAAATCGCAATTAATATTTGCCGATTTTATTCCTTTTTTATCTGATTTTAGTCTCATATTTCTTAACTACGCTTGGATTCTTATCCCTATTTTTTCTCTTGTTTGAGCTGTTTCTGCATTTCTTGCTTCTTGGAAATATATTCACTCTACCATTGGAGAATAAAAAATGACAAAAATCGATTTGCATTTTCTAAAAACTTATATATACTCCGCTCGCATTTCGAAATAGATTTTGTACACAAAACCTATTCGAGTGTCACCATACGGTGTTGTAGCTCAGTTGGTTAGAGCGCTGCCCTGTCACGGCAGAGGTCGCGAGTTCGAGTCTCGTCAGCACCGCCATTTCATACCCCATTTTGGGGCCTTAGCTCAGTTGGCTAGAGCGCCTGTTTTGCACGCAGGAGGTCAAGGGTTCGACTCCCTTAGGCTCCACCATTCATTTTTGTTCTAAATTTTAAATTCTACTGCCCATGTGACTCCGAAACAAGCGTCCGCATAATATGGTATACTCAGTAAAACGCAAGGGTGTATACTCTGGTGGAAAAATTGGGAATGCTATTAAGCATTATAAAGCTCTTCTTAAACGAATTGAATTCGAAGGGAATACTCTTTGGCTTCAAAACGCTATGACAAGAGTCCTTGCTAAGTTCAAGAAGTATGCAATCAATATTGCTAAAATCTAAAACACTAATTACTATACTATGCCAAGACTCACAACTTACGCTCACAAAAAGCTAAAAAAAGCTACGATTCGTATTGATAAGAAAATGCGAAAAACTAAGAAATAAAATTTGATTTTATTCCTTTTTCGCTACAATTACTTCACTTTTATTTTTTTTCTTTTATTATTATGGCTGACGCTTTCGATAGATCAAAACCACATATTAATATCGGTACAATTGGTCACGTTGACCACGGTAAAACTACTACTACTGCCGGCATTTCTAGTGTACTTTCTAGTAAATACGGATGAGCTGCATTCAAGTTCGATCAAATCGACGCTGCTCCAGAAGAAAAGGCTCGTGGTATTACAATCAACACAGCTCATATCGAATATTCTACAGATACTCGTCACTATGCTCATGTTGACTGTCCAGGACATGCTGATTACGTTAAGAACATGATTACTGGTGCCGCTCAAATGGACGCTGCGATCCTAATCGTTGCTGCTACTGACGGACCAATGGCTCAAACTCGCGAACATATTCTTCTTGCACGTCAAGTAGGTGTTCCATATATCGTTGTTTTCATGAACAAATGTGATATGGTAGATGATGCAGAAATGCTTGATCTCGTTGAAATGGAAATTCGTGAACTTCTTTCTAAGTATGATTTCCCTGGTGATGACCTTCCAGTAATTCGTGGTTCAGGACTCGTTGCTCTTGAAAATCCAACTGATATGGAAAAACCTTGGGGAGCTAAGACTATCATCGAACTTTTTGATGCTATTGAAAAATACGTTCCAGTTCCTGATCGTCCTCTCGATAAGCCATTCCTTATGCCAGTTGAAGATGTATTCTCAATCAAAGGACGTGGTACTGTGGTAACTGGTAAGATTGAACAAGGTATTATTAAAGTAGGTGATGAAGTGGAAATTCTTGGAGTTAGAGATACTCAAAAGACTACCGTAACTGGTATCGAAATGTTCCACAAACTTCTTGATCAAGGTCAAGCTGGTGATAATGCTGGTATTCTTCTTCGCGGTATTGAACGTACTGACGTTGAACGTGGACAAGTTCTTGCTAAACCAGGATCTATTAAGCCTCATACAAAATTCGAATCTGAAGTTTACGTACTTACTAAGGATGAAGGTGGACGTCATACTCCATTCTTCCAGGGTTACAAACCTCAATTCTACTTCCGAACTACTGATGTAACTGGTTCTATTGCTCTTCCTGCAGGAGTAGAGATGGTTATGCCTGGTGATAACATTCAAATGACTATCGAACTTGGTGCTCCAATTGCGATGGATCAAGGTCTTCGCTTCGCGATTCGTGAAGGAGGTCGTACTGTTGGATCTGGTGTAGTTGCAAAAGTTATTGCATAATTGGTTTTTTCTCTCATCCCGAGTCATCTCGGGATGGAGAAGGTACTCATTAGCTATTACTTTACTGAAATAGTTTCTGGTATATGTCATTGCATTTATTTTAGGATAAATGGTCAGACCTTACATTCTTATTTTTCTATTATTATTTTATGGCTACTAAAAAAGCTGCTGCTACCAATAAAATTCGTCTTATCGTAAAAGCATTTGAGCATAAGCTCGTAGATGATGCGGTAATAAAAATTGTTGCTACTGCTAAAGAAAGTGGTGCCATCGTTGTAGGACCAGTTCCACTTCCTACAAAAATTGAAAAAATTACATTGAATCGTTCTACGTTCGTAAATAAAAATGCTCGTGAACAATTTGAAATCCGTCGTCATAAGCGTCTTATCGATGTTATGGATCCAACTCCAAAGACGCTTGAACTTCTTCAATCAATTAATATTCCTTCAGGTGTAGGGGTTGAAATTAAAGTAATGTAATCATTTTTAGGTATACCCTAAAATGATCCAATCGATCAATAATCTAACCATCAATTATTATGTCTCGTGTCTGTCAGCTCACTGGTAAAAGAACATCAGTAGGAAACAATGTTTCTCATTCACTTCGCCATACAAAACGTCGTTTTTATCCAAATCTTTTTTGGAGAAATATCAAAGACCCTCAAACTGGTATGGTAGTTCGTCTCAGACTTTCTGCTAAAGCTATCAAAACTCTTAAGAAGAAAGGTATACTCTAAAAAGAACTTAGAACTTAGTTCCTAGTTCTTGAAGAAATTTTTAAGAACTAGGTCTAGCCCTAAATTCTACCCCTTGCCCGGGTGGTGGAATGGTAGACACGAAGGACTTAAAATCCTTTTCCCTTTCGGGAGTACGGGTTCGAGCCCCGTCCTGGGCACCATCAATCAAGTACTTAAAAAAAATTTATACATTAAAATATATTCTTATGTTGAAGATTCGTCTTTCTCGTGTAGGTCGTAAACATGTTGCCAAATACCGTGTTGTTCTTACTGAACACCGTCAATCTGCTAAACATGGATTTATCAAAATTCTTGGATCATACGATCCACATACAAAGGCACTTGATCTCAATATGGATGAGGTTGCTGGATATATCAAAAACGGTGCTCAATACTCTGATACGCTTGCTCGTATTATTGCTTCACAGAAATAATTCATTCCCTCGTTCACGAGGGTTTTTTATAGTTTTTCATTTTTAACTATTAATAATTGTATAATATGAACGCTACCAATTTTCTTCATTTCATCATTTCTTCATTGGTAGTTCATACTGATAGAATTGAGATTTCAGAAAAACAAGACGAACTCTGAACGCTCTTAACGTTACGAGTTGATCCGACTGATATGGGTTCTATTATTGGCAAGGCATGAAAAACAATAGATTCTCTACGAACTGTGCTTAGGGTATTTGGAACAAAAGCAGGTATTCGTTTGAATCTTAAGATTGTAGAAGACAAAAAAGATTAAAACAAGGGATTATAAAAAATTTTACTTTTAGATTATTTTTAGTATAGTGAAGTTATGAATGTATTTGATACTATTGAATTTCAGGATTTAATTAGATATGCAATTGCGATCGCAGTTGTATTTTCTATATTGCTCGCTATATGATATATTATATGGTGATGATTTTTAATAATTTTATCAGCTGGTTCAGAAGAAAAAGTGAAAAGTGCAGTCAATCATATTCGTCATGCTTTTCTTGGTATCGTAATGTTATTTATAATACTTTTCGTGACACCACTTATTACTCGTTTGATTTGATTTGAATATGGAGAGTATGCTAGTCCTCCTGTAATATTTGAAACCATCACAGAAGTTTCCAATTCAATCTTTGGAACAAGTTCTGGAATAGATTCTCTTCCTACTGATTCGGGTAATTTGGATGCTGATTTTTCAAACCTTTAATACTATGACTTTCGAATTTCTTACCATTGTTCCAAGTGCAGCAGCAGCTGGTGCCATCATTGATTCATCTGGATCTTATACTCCTGCGGATATTATCCGTGTAGGAGTATCTCTAGTTGTACTCGTTGCGGGACTTTGTTCTATTTTGTTTATTGTTTGGGGAGGACTAATGTTGATTCTTTCCGGAGGAAAAGATGAAAAAGTGAAACCAGCTATTAATTCTATTCGTTATGCGGTTGTAGGAATTATAGTTATAGTTATTGCTATATTTGTTGCTCCAAAGGTATCTGAAATGCTCGGACTCGGAACTCATCAATACCTTTCGCCACAAAATATCTTCAATACTATTAAAATACTAATGAATCAAATATTTGGATGAGGAGGCGACACTTATTTTGAATGATCTTCAAACAATACTCTTCCAGATTGATTCTCTGACTTATAGTTCTCTCATTTTCTGTTTGCAAATCCCACCCTTTTTTATATACTGGATGGGATTTTTTAATGTAATTTTTTTATGTCTGAAACAACGGAAACTCCAGAAGATCTTGATAATCTTGAACCAAAATCCTGAGATGAAAATCTCACAGAAGGAGATAGTGATGTAAATATTTCATCATCTGATCCAAATGGTGAAATTGAGTCAGAAAATGCGCTTCCACCTGAACCTACAGGACCTAAAGCCATGATTGGTATGACTTATGAAGGTGATAGTGATCGCTCACTCGTGAATGAGATGGAAACATGTTATCTTGACTATGCAATGTCAGTGATTGTTTCACGTGCTCTTCCTGATGTTCGGGATGGACTCAAGCCAGTACATCGCCGTGTACTCTATGCAATGTATGAAGGATGAGTACGTGCGACTGGTAAATATCGAAAATCGGCTCGTGTGGTAGGTGATGTTCTTGGTAAATATCATCCACATGGAGATACATCAGTATATGATGCTATGGTTCGTATGGCACAAGATTTTTCTCTTCGTTATCCATTGGTTGACGGACAAGGAAACTTCGGTTCTATGGATGGGGACAACGCCGCAGCGATGCGTTATACGGAAGTAAAGATGGCAAAACTCGGGGAACTCATGCTCGCAGACATCGATAAAGATACTATTGATTGGAGAGATAACTACGACGCATCTACGCAAGAGCCAACAGTTCTCCCTACTCGCATACCAAATCTTCTTCTCAATGGAGTAATGGGTATTGCGGTAGGTATGGCAACCAATATCCCTCCTCATAATCTTGGAGAATTGATCGATGCACTCACTCATCTTCTTCACCACGCGAATCCTGAAACTGTAACCATTGAAGAGCTTGTGGAATTCGTACAAGGACCTGATTTTCCAACTGGAGGTATTGTGTATAATAAAAAAGATATTATTGACGCGTATACTCGTGGCCGAGGATCTGTAGTTATGCGAGGACGTGTAGGAATTGAAGAAGGAAAAGGGGGACGTGATATGATCGTTATAAGTGAGGTTCCATATCAACTTAATAAAAAAGAATTCGTAGAAAAGATCGCAGGACTCATTGTAGAAAAAATCATTGTTGGTGTTTCAGATATTCGTGATGAATCGAGTAGTGAAGGAGTTCGAGTTGTTCTTGATCTTAAGCGAGATGCATTCCCTAAGAAAATTATCAACCAACTCTATAAGCTCACTCCACTTCAAACGAGTTTTTCATACAACATGATTGCCCTTACAGATCGTGGACTACAACCAAGACTCTTTAATCTTAGAGAGATGTTGATTGCATTTATTGAACACAGAAGAGAAGTTATTGTTCGTCGTACAAGATTTGAACTTGCACAAGCTGAGGCTCGTGCACATATTCTTGAAGGACTTAAGATTGCACTTGATAATATCGATGCAGTGATCAGAACTATCCGTGATTCCAAGACTCGTGAAGATGCACATGAAGCTCTCATGTCGAATTTTTCTCTTTCTGAAAAACAGGCAACAGCTATTCTTGAAATGCAACTTCAGAGACTCGCTGGACTCGAAAGAAAGAAGATTGAAGATGAACTCATTGAGAAACTTGCACTTATTGCAGATCTTCGCAATATTCTAGAAACACCATCTCGTGTAGCAAATATCATCGGAGAAGAGCTTGCTGAAATCAAGGAAAAATACAATAACCCTCGTCGTACAGAAGTCCACGTTGGAGCCATTGGTGAATTCAATCCAACAGATACTATTCCAAATGAAGATGTTGTAGTGACTCTTTCTAAGAATGGATATATCAAACGAGTAAAAGCTTCAGCTTTCCGTACTCAACGTCGTGGATGAAAGGGAATTGCTATGGCCGTAAAAGATGAAGATGAGATCGATACAATTCTCTCAACAAAGAATCACAATACGCTTATGTTCTTTACGAACACGGGACGAGTGTTTCGTCTTCCGACTTATGAAATTCCAGAAATGCAACGTACTGCGAAGGGTCAACCGGTTGTACAATTTCTTTCTCTTGCAAAAGATGAGGCTATTGCCACGGTTCTAGATCTTACTAATATTCCAGGAAAACATCTCTTCTTGATTTCTAAGGCTGCAGTGGTAAAAAGAATTGATATAGAAGATATTGCAAATATTCGTGCTAGTGGACTCATCGTTATGAAACCACACGATGGAGACTCACTTGGTTGGGTGCGAGTAACTGATGGTAGTGATAATATCTTACTAGTATCTCGTGGAGGAAAAGCAATTCAATTTGATGAAAATGATGTTCGTGTTATGGGTCGTGCAGCAGCCTGAGTTCGTGGAATGAAGGTGGCTTCTACTGATGCACTTATCGTTGGTTGCGTAGCAGGTAAAGATGCCAAATATATTCTTACGGTTTCTGAGAATGGTATGGGTAAGATCTCAGCACTTGAAGATTATCGTGAACAATCTCGTGGTGGATCAGGAGTAAAAGTTGGAGCAACAACTGAAAAAACAGGAGCAGTTATTGGAGCATTTACACTCAGTGAATCTGAGAAGGAAAGTAATAGCGTTATACTTATCTCTAAATCAGGACAAACGATTCGTGTTCCACTTGCTGAAGTTCGTGTAACTGGTCGTACTACTCAAGGTGTAATTTTTGGAAAACTCAAAGATAAAGATGATGCCTTTACATCTGCAGCTATATCACTTGCGTGAGGAGAGGAGGATGCAGAATTACCAGTTATCTGAGATGAAATAATTGAGGGATAGTTTGAGTTTAAGATATTTAATTTTTGATTATGCGATTTTCTCACCTGCGCACATGACTACTTGTAGTTGTGAACTTGGCTCTCTTGGTATATATTATTCCAGGGGCCATGGCGAGTGAATCGAGTATTATAAAAAATATTTTAAAAATAAAAACATATGACCATCGTGAAGATGGTTCTTTTGTTTTTACAAGTTATGGAAGTGCCATTGCTATAGATTCATCTCATATTCTTACCAATGCTCATGTAATTCTCGATTCGGATGGTGAAGCTCAAGGGAATTATGAAATATGTTTTTCTGATAATTTTGAAAATGTCCCAAAGTGTCGAGATATTGCAAAACTTGTGGCATATGATACGGTTGCTGATCTTGCAATTTTGAAACTCCAAAATACAAAAAATCTTTCCCCATTTACCCTTGCTTCCTCTAAGATTGCCATAGGTTCCTATGTTTCGATGTATGGATACCCTGGAATCGGATGAGAAACTATTACTCGTACAGATGGTAAAATCGCTGGATTTGAACAATCAATGTATAAAATTGATGGAAGTATTGATCATGGTAATTCCGGATGAGGTGCATTCAATAACTCATGAGAACTTGTTGGAATGCCAACAGCTGTAGCATCAGATAATGCTTCGCTTGGATATATGGTATCTATCAAAAGAATCCAAGAATTCCTCTCTAAAAAAACAACGAATTATGATATATATACAGAGGATCTCTCTCCAGAGTTTATAGAATTTATAAAAAGAAATCAGTCTTATGATAGTGTAAGTCCAAAATATACTTGGAATAATCTAACGGTTCGCAATCCTCGTGCATATTGATTTCATCTCAAAAATGCTATGATAAGTAGTGATAATACTATGATGCACTGGACTTTTGTTGATACATATGATCGAGTAAAATTCGTTCTCTCATGTACGAGTGACGCTGGGCGTATTCTTGGTTGGCAAGCTCGAAAAAATGGATTTGATTCTGAAAAAAAACAATATCCAACTTGGGATATGAGTCTGCTTGATGAAGAAAAATATCTCAGTATCTACTCAGTGAGTAAATGATATAAACCTTGAGTTGTAATGTATTATAAGTGATACGACGCTTGTTTTGTAGATCTTGAATACCAAGATATAAAAAAAGATACTAAGTCTCTCGCGAAAGCGATTCAATTTATCAAAAAATGAGTATCTTTCTCAGGGAGTTACACACTCAATCCTTCTCAAACAAATCAGTATTTTTCTCTGCAAAATGCTCGAGTAAATACTCGAGTAATTCGTTCGATTGATGCTCTATGAGCAGAATCAATCTTACTTGGATTTGAGATACCATCGTGAAATTGGATGAACTCAGTAATTGAGTGAAAAAATTATGCAACTTTGGATGAATTAGGAGATGCTCTTGGTGCAGATTTTAATGAGATAAAAACTTGGAATGATTATATTGCTTTCGGTATTAAGAGTGGTGTAGATTCATCACGTATACAAACTATTAATCTTTCAAATAATCAAAAATGACTACTGTACTCTGTGTATAATTCTGAGAAAAAGAATACAAATATTACTTTTGAATATACGTATATAACCCCAGAGTGACGCTATGCTTATATAAATTGGTCAGTCACTATGAATGGTAATTTTACTCCAAATATACCACAATTTGAAGATTTATTTTCTTCACTTATATTTCCTGGTCGTTCCATTTTTCAGTAATTTAAATATATATGTCTATTTTGCTTCGGCTTGAAGAAATCAAACTCACCCTTCAGGATGATGAAAAAATTCTTGGAGATAGAATTCAAAAAATCCTTGGAATGAACAAGGATGATATTATTGGATATACGGTGATCAAAAAATCCATCGACTCTCGTGACAAGTCCAATATACTTTTTATTTATAGTGTAGATGTTGAATTGAAACAAAAAAATATTAATCTCACTAAACCAAATCTTCTCAAGCATAAGGCAAAATACGTAGAGCAATTTGTATACAATATTCCTAATGTTCCAGAAGATCTATCTCGAAAACGTCCTGTAGTTGTAGGTACTGGTCCAGCAGGTTTATTCGCTGGACTTGCACTCGCACAAGCTGGAATGAATCCCATTATTATCGAACGATGAAAGGCATTGGAGGGAAGATTGGTTGATGTGGGTTTATTTATGAAAGGATGAGCACTTAATAGTGATTCTAATATCCAATTCGGGGAAGGATGAGCAGGTACATTCTCTGATGGAAAACTCTATACGTTGATCAATGATCCGCGTAGTCAATATGTATTCGAAAAGCTCGTTGAAGCTGGTGCCCCAGAGGAAATTCTCTATATGGCTAAGGCACATGTTGGTACTGATAAACTTAAACTTGTCGTGAGAAATCTCCGAAAAAAGATTATTTCCCTTGGTGCGGATATTCGCTTTAGTACTTGTATGACTGATATGATCATAGAAAATAATGTACTCAAGTGAATTGTTGTGAATGGAAATGAGACAATAGAGACGGATAAACTTATTCTTGCAATAGGCCACTCAGCACGTGATACTTATGAGATGGTTCACACAAAATGACTTAAGATGGTACCTAAAGAATTCTCTATGGGTGTGCGTATCGAACATGATGCTAATATGATCAATAGGTCCCAATACTGAGATGCCTGTGTGAATCCAAAACTCTGAACAGCGAGTTATAAATTTGTGACCCATGGTACTGATACTCGTACTATGTATTCATTCTGTATGTGTCCTGGGTGACATGTAGTTGCGGCATCTTCTGAAGATGGAAAACTTTGTATCAATGGGATGAGTGAGTACAAACACAACAGTGGAATTTCTAATTCTGCAATTATGATTCCAATTACTCCAGCGGATTTTGATTCGGATCATCCACTCGCCTGAATAGAATTTCAGAGAAAGTGGGAAGAGAAGGCATTTGTTCTCGGGGGTAGTAATTATCATGCACCAGCACAACTGGTAGGTGACTTCTTAGCTTGAGTTCCATCAACCAAACTTGGATCTATCCAGACGACTTATCGGCCTGGAATCAAATTGACTTCTATAGAAGATTGTTTGCCAGATTTTGTAACAGCAGCACTCAAACGATGAATCCGAGATGTTGATAAGAAGATCAAGTGATATGCTTCTCCAGATGCAATACTTATTGCTCTAGAGGCTCGTAGTTCCGCAGTGGTTCGTATTACTCGAGATAAAGAAACCTTAGAATCTAATATTGCTTGAATCTATCCAAGTGGAGAAGGGGCTGGTTATGCTTGAGGAATTACATCATCTGCAATCGATGGACTCATTGTTGCTGAAAAGATTATAGAAGAATCACTTAAATAATTTTTGTCACGATATCCCTTATTCCGTGTCTTATATCATATAGATGTTTAATTATTAAATTTTATCATATGTCACGAATTTTTTCAGGCAGTTTGATTCTCTTGGTATCATTTTTTGTTCTTGAATGAACATATGCCGCAGAATCTCTAGATACGAATCCTTCGTATGAATATCGTACGTTTGCAACATGTCAGGAGTTTGAAGATACATTCAAAAAAATACTTCCAACAACATATGATACTGGAATTTTTTATCGAGGAGGAATGCCTATGATGGAAGCTACGGTAGCTGCAGTTCCTCCAACAGCGAGCAAACTTGATTCTAGTGTTCCAAAGTCAGATACCAATGTTCAGGTACAATGAATTGACGAAGCCGATACAGTAAAAACCGATGGAAACTACGTCTATTCATATCAAGAAGGGGAGCATTCTATTGTTATCCTTGATGCGAAAACTCTCAAACTTATAAAGACAATTCGTCTTCCAAAGAACTATACAGGAGTGAGTTTTTATATCACTCAAAATAAGTTGGTTCTCACCGCTACCAAGTCACTCCAATATCAAAACTATTGGACATATTGGTATAATAACTCTCAAAAATCTATTATAGCTATATATAATATTCAGGATGTTTCAAAAGCTACTCTCCTCAGAAATATTGAAGTAGATGGGTATCTCAGTGATTCTAGACTTTCTGAAACAGGGATGATGACGGCCGTTGTAACAACATCATATTGGATGCCGCCTATCTATAGATATATGGATAGTTCTTCAAAAATGGCACGACCAGTATTTGATTATAGTACTCGTAATCTTATGCCTCGTATTTCTGATCAACAGTTTTCAAATGGAAAAGTAACTAATTCTAATCGATCAATTACTGATTGTACTGGTATGAGTTCAATTCTTCCATCTAAAAATACACTTTCAAAATACTCTATTAATCCAAATCTCACTTCAATTCTTCGTTTTGATATACGTGTTCCAAATGGAAAAATTGATTCAGAAGTGATCGTATCTCAAGCTGGACAAATCCATGTAAGTAAAGATTCGGTATATCTCACGGCAAATATGTGGCAACAAAATACTAGTTCAACTTGTCCTCCGAATGCACGGTGTGCTAGTCCAATGATATGGAATCCAGGAACTATTTCTACTCTTGTACACAAGTTTAATTTAACTAATGCAAAAATTCGTTATAGCTATTCTAAAGAGGTTTCAGGGACTCCACTCAATCAATATTCTATGGATGAAGATGTAAATGGTAACTTCCGTATCGTAACATCTCTAAATAGTTGGTCTGGATGACTCAATACCTCAAGTACCAGTGTATCTATACTTAATACAGGTGGAGCTATGGTTGGTTCACTTACAACAATTGCTCCAGGTGAAAATTTTCAATCAAGTAGATTCATAGGGAATAGATTATATCTTGTGACATTTGAACAGATTGATCCACTTTTCGTAATTGATCTTGCTGATTCAAAAAATCCAAAAATTCTTGGAGAACTCAAAATCCCGGGATATTCAACCTACCTTCATCCATATGATGCAGATAGACTTATCGGAATCTGATATGACACTAAAACTAATCAATGGGGAGGTACTCAGAATGCAGGAATCAAAGTAGATCTCTATAATGTTCGTGATGTGAAAAATCCAACTCGTGAATCAAGTCTTGCTATTGGTGATATGTGATCTTCATCTGATGCTCTCTGGAATCCAAAAGCATTCGTTTGGTATAAAGAAAAAAATCTTCTCCTCATTCCAGTAATTCTCATGACTTCCGCTGGAAATACAGAAAATACATATCTCTCCAAATCAGCATTTCAAGGAATGGTAGGTCTCTCTGTGAATCCTGGAAGTATCGTTGAAAAATTCCGACTTACACATATCTCTATCCCATCTAGTATGAATGAACAATGGAATAAGGATTGTTCTCAATATCAAAGTCAAAAGAACGCAAATTATGGATCATGGACTCCAGATTACTGTAAATCAAGTTCTACACTTGATATGTATATTGCTGCTAATATTTGGAATTTTTCTTCTGATTTTATCTCTCGAGTACTCTATGTAGGGGATAATCTCTACACTATAGGGAACTCACGAATCCAACTTCAGACTTTCACGAATCCAACGACACAAGTCGCTACTCAAAAATTTAAAACTCCTAATTATTTTGAAGGGCGAGTTCCATGGAATATTATCACACAATAGTTTTTTGACTTTTGTTGATATATCCATATATTGTAACTATCAAAAGCAATTGAGTAGCCAACACCTACGAGCTCAGGAAAGAACAGCGAAAGCCTATTAGAACCCTGCGGAGTCGAAACACTTCGTTAAAAAAATATAATCAAGTACGAGCCTCGGTGGCACCTTTCGATAAAACGAACCGAAGCACATGAAATTTTATTTTGT
>JAIESH010000061.1 GCA_019746175.1 Candidatus Altimarinota bacterium | reverse complement strand
GAATTCTTGTTGATCTACATCACTATTTTGGAAAATTATATCAAATCCAATTCACTTAACAGATACGCCCTCAAGTTTTTCGATGAGCTCTTTGTACGTTTTCTTAGAAATAGTGAGCATCTTAAGGTCACCGTTAGCTTGTAGGGTATTGAGAGTTTTTTCATCAATATTAATAATGGCAATATTTTCAGAAGGAGCAAGTTTGTGTTTGTAGATATAATCTTGCCAAGTATTGGAAGTTCTATAGATGAAAAATCCGTTTATCGAATTCGTGAATTCATGTGAAAATAACATGAAAAACCCAAATAATATACTGAGTGAGAGGAGTGCGATAACAAAAATATGTTTGAGGTTTTGAAGTTTTCTCATATACTTTTACTATACTCTTATTTTTCATAATATGCAAAAATTCTCACTTTCTCGCATTGTCCGCGAGGAACTCATTCGTGCAATGGTTTTTGGTGTTGGTTTTTTATGAGTTATTTGTCTTGGATTTGTAACAGTAGCACATGCAGCGAATGGTTGATTGTTCGGAGATATTCTCAATAAGATACTTGCATCCGGAAACTGGGAATCACCAGGAGATGGAACAGTTGCTAACTCTTTGAAACTCTGAAATATTCCAGCTGCGGATTTTGTTCGTGTAAAAGCATGACAAAGTTGCGGAGCAGGGAAATGTATAGTTGGATTCCAACCTGATGGAACAGTTGACTGTACTCCATAAGTAATTGAATATAAGTTCGGTTACTTTTTTTATTATTAAAATATTCGGTGATATGCAAAAAAAATCTGTCATTGTACCTATTATTGCTATTATTGTGATAATTGTGGGAGTTTTCGCGACTAGCGGTTTTCCAGATACAGGATCATTGCCTCGTTTACCAACAGGTCCAGGTACCATAGGATGAGTTCTCAATTCTTGGTTTGAAACTGATGGAAGTGCGAAAAATACAAATACTCTGTCTGGTGTATCAGCAACAGGATATCTGCAGCACAATAATTGTACTGATCCAATTAATAATAAATGGATTGGAATAGATGATAACGGTCGGTGAATATGTGCCAATGGATGAGCTGTACTTGCTGGAATTGCTAAATTTACACAAATTGCTGGAACAGTAGAAGTACTTAAGTTTGGTAGTAGCGTATGGACTCCTGCCAATACTACGGATTATCTCTTTCCAGGTGATTTTATCCGTACAGATTCTAGTAGTACAGGTACTATTCAATTTGTTATGGATGATTCATTGATTCGTCTTTTTACTGATACTACTCTAGAACTTCAGATGGGAAATCTTGATGGTAACTCTGTTGCTGAAGCAATACTCTCTGATGGAAGACTCTGGGGACGTATCCTCTCTAGTACTGGTGTCAATCTTGGTGGATGATGAGTAGTCACATGAGTTCGTGGAACGAGTGTAGATGTATACAAGACATGAAGTTTATTTACGATAACAGTGACTGATTCTGTTAATCCAGTAAATACACTTAGACAGGTTGGTGGTATGATTATCTCTTCAGTGAAAGATGCTGATGGTAGTGTTATATGAAATCCAGATTTCTGAAAGGGTACAAGATTTGTATATATGTCTGATGATGTGCATAATGTAAAAAAAATTACTGAGGATAAAAATAATTTTTATGCGGATCCTTGGTTTCGAAAAAATACAAGACTTGATGTAAAATATATGTCTGATTTATTAGAGTGATATTCAGCAAATCCCGCTGTTTTGCCTAAAAAATCAAGATTATTAGCTGAATTAGATACAACTATCGAACTTAATAATACAGGAACTCTAGTAAGGTTATTACAAGATTTTCCAGCATTAGCAACTAATCTAATACCAATTGTTAATACTCTTGATGAAGAGAATAATTTTGGTGGAGAAAGTCAGATAATACGAAATATTAGAAAAACAAGAAGATTTGAATGTAAATCAAAGGCAATGACATTTTTTCCAGATTTGAGTGATTGTAAATGATCTTGGAATACTCTTGCTATCACGGATTTTGGAAGCAATGAAATACTTAATGGAAAAAACAGTGAATGGACTTATTCTTTGAGTTGAACATTTGATAGGACACCAAATGATTCTTGAGAATACATATGGTATATTTCAGATAATCCAAGTCAAATACTTAGTAAACATATTAGCGTTACTGTAGATAAAGCTAAACTGCTAACCTCAGTTAGTAATCAATGGTTAATTTCCTTTAATACAACTGGGCAATGAGTATGGCATAATGGTAATTATCTTTATTATTGAAAGCCTGGATCTGCAGTCATTAAAATAGATTTAACATCAGGATGATTATGTCATACAGCCTTGATGTGATTGGGGGCATGATCATCATTAATTGATGTCATTGTATCTTCAGGTAATGTGATGAAATTACATTCTAATGGTATTCTGATTCCAGGATGTAGTAATACAGGAACTGCTGATATACCAGGTATTCCATCATATTTTATGATTGGCTCTAAACATGCAGGATCCAGTCCATGGATGGGAACCATTCATAAAATTGAGATTTATTAATATGATATAATAATATGATTTTTGTAACTGATGACTTTTTTATAGATTCTATCTTATTAGGTGAGCTAGATGAAATGTGTAGTTCAATACTAGAAAAATATGTTATTGCTAACTGTTGAAATATCACAAATAACTCGATACATAATCGACTCATGAAGTATCGAGATCGTATATCCGAAGATTATAAGGTGCGTAAAGAAAAACATAAAGATGAAATATTCAATACTTGGGAAACTGAGATTATTCAATATCTCTCAGTTTCTGAGAAAAATACTCCATGATTTACACAAGAATATATACAATGACTTCATAAATTATTATTTCCAAAGTGAGTTCGAGCCAAGTGTCTCTCTGGTGCATGACAATGGTATTATGAAATTCACCAAGCTGGAACGTGGCGAAAAAATCAGATGTGGACTACAGTCTGAGGAATAGATTATTCATATATTAACTCATCAGAGGTGGAATCGGCCATGAAACTTCTGGCTGAATGGCAAGAAGCAACTGATAAAATTTCTATACTTACTCGGACAATTTTTTCATACTTTATATTTTGCGAAATTCATCCATTCAGCGACGGCAATGGTACCGTGGCATTACTCATTGTTAATACAATATTGCGATCACATAATATTGCAATTGACTGGATTGACATATATTCTCGTTGGACACCTGAAGTACAATTACAGATATTCAAATCCGTTCGTTCCAGTGATTATAAAGCTACAATTCAGTTGATTGAAAAACACTCAACTGAATTATTTTAGTTTTACCAAATTGGATTTGGAGCAGTAAGTTCATATACTTGAGTTTGTCATCATTTACTTACTGTAATTCGTACTTTAAATGTTTTTCATTCAGTGAGTGGATTAACCTCATATGCAGGTGAGGCATCTCATGACCCACTTGTAGCTGAAGACCATGTTACCACTGGTCCACCTGTTGTTATATCTTCTACTGTCCATGTAGAACCAGCGGTACAACTAGAGATATTTATATTACCTACAGTACCAGTTGCCCATGATCCACCAGGAACTGGCATAGAAGTTGTACATGATGGGAGCAATACCGCCTCTGTAGTAATGTCAAATACATCACTCACTCCACCAACCGTGAGAGTCACACTTGTAGAAGTAGAATTACTCGCTGAAGATGTTCATCGAACACGTACAGTTTGACCATTTGTTACACTTCCTGCAGTAGATGTCCATGCTCCACCATTGATACTATATTCTCCACCACTTACAGATATAGGACTCGCTGTATTGATACCTGCAATAGTAATTGGTGCAGAAGTAACGACTGTTGAAAGAGCTACACCCGTTTGATCTGCAAAACTAAATGCCGTTGGAGTAGTGTCTGGTGCTACCGCCTCTGTAGTAATGTCAAATACATCACTCACTCCACCAACCGTGAGAGTCACACTTGTAGAAGTAGAATTACTCGCTGAAGATGTTCATCGAACACGTACAGTTTGACCATTTGTTACACTTCCTGCAGTAGATGTCCATGCTCCACCATTGATACTATATTCTCCACCACTTACAGATATAGGACTCGCTGTATTGATACCTGCAATAGTAATTGGTGCAGAAGTAACGACTGTTGAAAGAGCTACACCCGTTTGATCTGCAAAACTAAATGCCGTTGGAGTAGTGTCTGTAGTTAATTTTGTTTTAAATACTACTGTCTCATCTATAGAAACATTAGTTTTGGTATTATCAGGATTATTTATTACCTTTGTACCTACAATTCTTAGGGTGTATTGAGTATCCTCTTCTAGTCCTGTAATTGGTTCATCAGAACCAATATTCCATGATCTAGCACCAGGTCAACCTGATATACTACATGTTCCAGTTACACCATCAAGATCTATGATGTTACATGCCGCAAGTATACTATTGGTAGTAATATTTTTTGCTTCTAATACAATTGTAGTAGGTGAGTCAATTCAAGCAATATTTGTGTCTACGTCTCTCTCAGAGTCCACTAGAACACTTTCTTGTGAATTATTTGGAAGTATTTTTATTGTGTATGCAAAAGTTTTGACCTTGTAATTATGATTACTATTGAGATTGTTCCAAGAGTATGTCACTCCATTTTGACGCGCTCATACGAGTGCTCATGATGCATCATAAAGTTCAGCATATTGACCACTAACACCATTAGTATCAGTAATCATATTCTTTGCACTGATAGAATTATATGTAACTGTTACTTCTGGTTTAGTGAGTATTGTTTCACTATCATTTGCGAGCATGAAAGTGACTTCTTTGGTTTTTTTAAAAGGTTTCCATGTGAGTTTTCCATCTGCTCCCATGACTGCATACTCTCATTCAAATACGACAGTCAGCTTAGATCCAGGAGTTGCTTGTGATATTAAAATTGTTTTTGCTTCTTTGTTAGTTTCTATTTTTGCAGTATTTTGTTCAGTAAATTTCCATGTTTCATTGCGAATACCATTATCGTCCTTGGCACTATATTTGAGTAATGCTGACACGTAATCAGCCTGAATTAGTTCGAGCTCTCCAATGTCTTCTTTAGAATCTTTTTCTATTGTTACCTTATATTCTTCAGATTGTGTTTCAGTTTTTTTGCCATCTACAATATTGCTCGTGAGAATAGTAAGCCCATATGCACCACTTTCAAAAACAGTAGATGTCCAAGATGGTGGAGTAATACTGATTATTTCAGTACTTCCATCTGGTTTCTTGATCTTGAGAGAATATGATATATTTGCATTTGGCACAGCTGATACAGCTTGTGGTGCTGCTTGGAGTGATTTTTTTGTAGTACTTGCATTTGTTTCAAACTCAACAGTTAGAGTACCATTTGCATTCACAATTACCTTACCAAACGTGGTAAGAATTTCTTTTGGAGTGTACGTTGTTACTTCTTTTATCAGTACTTTTGTGCGTTGTATATCTACTAGTCCTACAGATTGAGGATCAACCTGATTTGCTGGGTTTGTTGTAGCATATTGAACACTTCTTCTAGCATCTCTTGGTCCTGTACTTGACGATGGCGTATATCATGATATTTTTCCACCAAAAGCAGCATATCGAAATCCTAAAGATAACACATTGGATGGTGCAACACCATTACTGTAAGAGTTACGACTATATCAAGCTATTAATTCACCTTTTCAACCATCAATAAGTTGAGAGACTTCCACACCTGATTTACGTGATTGTCCTGAAAGATCTGTAAAAAATTTAAATCTACGATCAGATGATTGAAGGTGTGTATATCAAATACTTCATACAGTATATGAAGTGGTATTTTGTAATACAGTCATCACTTTCTTACCAACAGATAAATTTAGTGAATTTTGATTATTGATTTTTAGCCCAGCAACGAGACTTACTTCTTTGGTGGTACCACCCGTCCAGTATGTTCTTGTCTGGTTATCATAAGTGCGTGTTTTAGTTTCAGTCATTTGAGGGAGATCCTGAACACTTACTTCTTTAGTGATATCACTTTCATACTTGAGAGTAGACTCGTCAGTGTTTTCAAAGGTACCTTTGAATCCTGCATCTTGAAATATCCCAATATTTTGTACAGTCATTGAGAGAGTTTTCTTAGCTCATTTGATATTCCCGGTATATTCATTATTACCAAGTGCTTTATTAGCTGATTGTGCACCAGTACTGTATGTGCCAGTAAGATTAAACTCTCAAATACTCTTAGATAGTCCTACCGTACCATACTGTGCATCTTGTAATTTTGTGTATAGTCAAGCTATGGCTATAGATTCATTCCCATAGATTGCTTCAGCACTAGCACCAGCACCAAATTTTGCATCATATTTTCCGCTAACACCGAGTGTTACGTCCCCAAATTTATCAGAAAATCTCACTTTGTCTACAAGAAATTGCTTTCAGATATTTGGATCAGTTTTTTTATTTTTTACTGGATCTAACACATTGTTGGTTTGTGTGGCTGTATTTTGAGTTACTGTATTGATAGGAGTCGATTGAGCCTGGGTTCATCCGGCAAATGCAGCAGTAGCAAAAACCATCGCATTCAAGTATTTCTTGAGTCCCATAATAGTAATTTAAAATTAAATTTAAATATATTGTAATGATTAAATAGAATTGTCAATATTTTATTTTTCAGAAATATATATTTAAAAAATCACTGTAGTATACAGTGATTTTTTAAATTATTTTTTGAGAAGATCTCTAATTTCTGTGAGAAGTTCTAGCTCGGTTGGTCATGCTGGTGGAGTTTCTGGATTTTGTTTTTTTCTCGTAGCTTTAGAAATTAATTTTATAAAAATAAAAATTGCAAAAGCAATAATGATAAAATCAAGCATAGTTTGAATAAACATTCACCATTTGAGTTCTACCATTTTTATACTTCCATCAAGTACAGGTGCCTGGAAAGTATATACCAAATCTTTCACATCGACTCAAGCCGTGAGAAATCCAATAATTGGCATAATGATATCAGAGACTAGGGAAGATACTATTTTCCCAAAAGCACTACCAATTACTACACCAACCGCAAGATCTATAACATTACCTTTCATAGCAAAATCACGAAATTCTTTGAGTATACTCATACTTTTTTTATTAAACAATAAATACCCTCATACTATATTGGTATGAGGGTATTTTTCAAATTTTATTAGTTTAAAAGTATACTCGGGGGATCACTTATCAGACGAGGATCAGACTCAATGATAAGTGGATGTAAATAACTAGCTCAACTCATACTAGAATTAGTTGGGGCGATATATCCAGCTCGCATATTTGGAAGATCATAATCCGAGGTATTACATCCAGATGGTGCAAAAAATGGACAAGTTGATGGAGCGAGTTCTTTTGGTGTATTGGCAGATATCACAGATCCATGAATGTAGAGTTGTGAATTACTCACATCAGAGACTACTGCATGCTCTGCAATTAGTGCACTATGTATATCAGTGACAGTTCATTTGATATGAATATTTCATCCTTGATTATTCATATCGCTGAGCGCCACGAGTGCAAGAGGATAATCTTCAATCCCTATATTTGTATCGATCGTGAGATCTCAACCAATAACTACAACTGAGCGTTTAGGCTTTTTGCTAGGTTCACCGCTAAATAGAGTAGAACTAGCATCAATGGTATAGTCTCATTTTATTATAAAAATATCACTATCATCATAATTGGTTCTGTTTCGTGATAATACAGACACTTTAGCACGTATCATATTGATGGCATCGACCCGCGTTCTACTTCAAATATTGAGTGTATCAGCATTTTGTCCAAGTATTTGAAGTCGTTGAGTGGCTGCATTTGCACCTAAAATATCCATGCTATCTCATTTGTATAAAATATCATAAGGACCAATTGTATAGTGTACATAGCTATCAATATGTGAGGTTTCGGGTGGTGGATTTGGTATTCTTGCTGTATAGGTACCAACAAATGTAAAGTCCGTATCTATTGAAGTAGCAATACTTGATACATCTGTCCAGTCACACAAATCATTACTCCATGCAGTGCCTACTTCATGTGCACAGATAGCTGCAGGCATACTACTTAGACTTCTCCATTCAGCACTGATTCCATCATTGATAAGAAGTGTAGAAATAATATTTGGCACGATGGTAGAACTGATATCATTCTTGGTTACTGTTACATTGAATGTATTTGGCACTGCGATCGTTGGTGTACCAGAATTGATAGTTATTCCATAAAGTGGATCAAATATGAGAAATAATCAAACCCCTGATACCGAACTATCAACCCCACCAGATGTATATGTAATAGATTCTAGTTGTATAATATTGTCAGTTGAATTAGTCGGGGCATTGCTGGCTATAGAGTAGGTAATATCACTAGTATTTACATTGAATGTTTTTTCAGCTCAACCAACTAAATTAGTCAGGATTTCCGTAGAAATAAAAGCATCACCAACCGTTGATGGTCAATAGTGGATATTATCAATAATATCAGATTGAATATTTTTGACTGTTGTTAAATACTTAACAGTCATAGTGCCTGTTTCTATACGATTCCCATAAGCATCACGAGACTTGAGAGTAAAATCATATGTATCGGTAGCGTTTGCTATAATTGATCCTGCAGGGGGAACTTGAACAAGAATGGTGGCTCATGGTGTGTTTCCATCAGGACACTTTGCGTAAGGTGAATTATTCTTACAAAAATCTTCAGAATAGTAACCTGCCTTATATATTGTACTGAGAGTATTCGGTTCCACTAAGATATTAAAAAGTGTTTCACTACCGTTACTATCAGTGATTTTAGCATCATAAGTTGTCGCAAGTGAAATATCGGTATTTGAGAATTGTCAGTTTGTTCATGAGGTATTATGAGCATGTGCCGTACCTATTGGTATAAGACTAAGTTCCCATGGAATTATTCATCCATCATATTTCCATGCACCAGAAACACTGAGAGTGGCATTATGAATAGCCTTGAGATTTGATTCATTAATGATAACAGGACGTAGGGGAAGTGCAATATTATCAAAAAAGATATCCCCAATATTTGAACTTCCAGTTCATTCAAGGAGTCCTGTATTAGGATTATACTCCACACCATCAAAAACGATATCCCCAATATTTTCACTCCATCATGTACCACTTAATTGACAATTAGTGGTGAGTGTAGAGATTGATTGAATACCACAATCGAGTATTACTTTATCAGCTCCAGTTCCAAAAACAATCCAACCAATTCCTGTTCCATAAAATGCTCCAGTAAACGTTGGACTAACTTGAGTAGTATCAAGTGTTGCAGGAATAGAATCAAATCCAAATAAGTCTGCGCGAACATCAAATCGCACCATACTGTTAGATCCAGTCATGGCGATATTTGCCCCTGGAGTATAACTTGCATATCACTCAGTATGAGCTAAGAGTGTTATGCAAAAACCAACAATGATGAGAAATAATTGGAACATAGGTAATGAGTTTTATTGTTGCACAAGTTGTTCACAACTTGAGAAGAGTCCAACATTAGTGAGACTTCCACATAGTGCGCTGTTTTGTTCCGATTTTACAGTAGTAAAAATAATCGTATCAATACATCTATTATGAAGATTTGTATTTTTGATATCTTTACAGTTTTCTATTAAATTACTATTAACTGCAGATTTAAACAATGCAATATCTGTATTCTTGGAAAGTTGTCCTTTGCAATAGAGTGATTTGTCATGGTTTAATATATTGTCACATAATAGACTATTTTCCGTACTAGTAGCTATCTTAAGATATATAGCATCACTACAGTTATCCTTAAGATCGATAGATTGTATCTTATTACAGAGATTGATATCACTCGTGAGGATAGCTTCTTTATAGATATCATTTTCATTTACACTTTGAATTTCCTTGAAACAAATGCTTTGATATTTTTCTCAGAGTCCTGCACAGAATTCTCGATTTACAGTTTTTTCTTCGATATGTTTTTTGAGTATCATTTCAACAATACTATTTTCACAAAATTCTTTTCTCTTCATATCTACAACTACTTCACATAGTTTACTATCTCATTTTGAGATGGCAGTATCTATATTGATATTATCACGACAAAGTATTGTTGATCCAGTTGAACTAATGTTATTACAAGCTTCAATATTTCATTCTTTTTTGGCAAGATTGATTTTTGTCATGTCGAGACATTCCATTTTTTTGCTATCTATAGATATACCGTTACAGAGTGCCGCGTTGCTTTCTTTTATAGCTGTATTATAGAGATCAATATTTTTTTGAGCCGTTTCTTCGATTTTTGCCCGCATCTCTTCGTAGTTTGTACTAGAGTCTTCCGGGGCCACTGAATACTTAATATTCCAAGGTGTATCCTGAGGATTAAGTATATAATATATGCCTATACCAGTAAGCATAAGTAGAGATATGATGATAAAAAGAATTTTTCGCATAAAAGTATCATAGCCCAATCTCAAATAAAAATCCTCTTTTGGAGAGGATTTTTTCAATATTTCATATAGACATTTTAATTATTTTATATTTTATAATATTTCTGAGAGAAAATCTATAGGATTTTTCCAAAAACGAGCTTCGATTCGAATTTTTTTGGCAGAAAGAAGAATCATCCTATTTTTCGCGTCAAATCTATCTAGAAATCTCTTAGTATCATCTACAGTGGAACGATCACTCAAATCAAATACATAATTGATTCATATCTTTGATACTTTTATAACATTGTACTCAGAGAGTATCAAACGAGTTTTCATAAGAAGAAATAGGTGTTTGAGTCATTCATTCTGGCTTTCTCGATTAAATAATTGAGTCATCTCATCTTCCATTATTTCGAGTTCTTCAAGACTTTCGATATTTTCTATTTCTCTAAAAAAATTGAGTTTATCGCTTTCAGAAAGGAAACATTCCTCAGGTATAACATAAGAAATATCAAGCTCTATTTTTGTAAGGATACGTTTTTTTCTCTCATCTTTGAGTTCGGCAATTCTCTCTTCCAGAAGCCTGAAATAGAGTGTAAGTCCTACGTCTTTGCTTCTTCCAGATTGTTTGATTCCAAGAACATCTCAGGCACCGCGGATTTCCATATCTCGCATTGCAATCTCAAATCCAGCACCAAGATGAGTATTGTTTGCAATGGTGATGAGTCTTTCTTTTTCATCTTTTGAGAGTTCAGGTTTCCTGTATACAAGATAGCAATAAGCATCAATATCTTTTCGACCTACCCGACCACGAAGTTGATGGAGACTTGCGAGTCCAAATTCTTCAGGATCGATGATAATAATCGTATTAGCAGAAAGAAAATTCACCCCATTTTCAATAATAGTGGTTGAGAGAAGGATATTGTATTCGTGTTTTTTGAATGCATGGATTCTATCTTCGATTTGATCTCCAGGCATTTGCCCATGGGTCATGATCATTTTTATCCCATGATCTTTTCCAAGTTTTGAATGTGCGATAATGGATTCGATTTCTTTCGCAAGGCTCTCCATTCCGCGGATTCTATTATGCAATATTATAATCTGCCCACCACGACTGATTTCATATTCTATGGCATGCGCAAGAATTGACTCATCCCATCTTGTGATAATTGTTTCTATGGGTTTTTTCTTTTTTGGAGGTGTTGCTATGATTGAGATTTTTTTGAGTCCTGATAATGCCAGATTGAGTGATCTTGGAATTGGAGTAGCCGAGAGTGCGAGTATATCAATACCTGACCTGATTTTTTTGATTCTTTCTTTGTGACTAACTCAGAATTTGTGTTCTTCATCGATAATGAGGAGTCCTAGTTTTCTAAATTTTACATCCTCAGAGAGAAGTCTGTGAGTTCCCACTACAACATCAATATTCCCATTTTTGAGTTGATCAAGAGTTTCTGCTATTTCTTTGGAACTATTCATACGAGTCATAATTCCGATCCTTACTCCAAATGGAGCGAGTCTATCGATGAAGGTTTCATAGTGCTCATCAGCTAGAACGAGTAGGGGAGAGATAACGGCAACTTGAGTATTTGAGAGTACTGCCTTGTAGATTGCATTCATTGCAATTTCTGTTTTCCCGAATCCTACATCTCCAGAAACGAGTCGATCCATGGCAGCTTCGGACTCCATATCCGTAAAAATATCGTCTATAGCACTACGTTGATCCACAGTATATTCATGAGCAAAAGCATTTTGAAATTCTATTTCTTTGTCACGAAATTTCGCAAAAGATCTTCACTTCGCTATAGAACGACGCGCGTTGGTTTCTAGAATATCGAGTGCTATTGCTTCGATTTCTTCGGTGGTTTTTTCCATGGTACGTTCCCATTCTTTTCCAGAGAGTTTGGTAAGTTCAACATCAGGCTTTCAGAGATATTTGCTGACTCTGTATATCTCAGTAAGTGGAACAAAGAGTTTATCTCATTCTGCATAGTGTATTTCAAGATATTCTCTTTCGAGATTTCAGGTATTTTTGCGAATGACGCTATCATATATCCCAATTCCATGTTCTCTATGAACGATGAGATCTCAAGGTTTGAGTGAGAGGAGGAGATCTAAGTGCTTGGCAATAGATTTTTTTCATCTACTTCTTACAAAAATCTGACCGATGGTATCATCTGCAATGATGATTATATTTTTTGGTACAATATCCGATTTTCCGAGAATACAACTCTCAAGTCATATTTTCGGCATTTCTACTACTTTTATATTCTTAAGTGCATGGAATTCCACGAAGTCCGTTATAGTTTTGGTAACTTTTGTGTAGATTTCGATTTTTTTATCTCCTTCATTTTCTCTCAAAAAAGCCAAAAATTCGTCAATATGATTAATCGTTGGTATGTCCACTCAGAGAGACAAAGAATCTTCTCTGTGAAAATCAGTGAAATGTATATTCACTTTTTCCCTGAGCGTTTCAATATATGGCAAAAAATCTCAACCAATTAAAATAGTATCTACATTGGTATCTGAACTTACCGTTTCAAGAAGATGATTATTAAGAGTATTAATTTTTCGCTGTAGTGGCGAAGTTTCTATATTATTATTTTGTATTGATACATTGTCTCTGAAGTTTCTCTCGTTATTTCCACTTGGGATCTCGATAATGCTATCGATTTCTGTATCAAACCATTCAATATGAACTATATTTCCATTTGAAGAATCTGTAATGGTTACAATACTTCATTCTCTTTTGTATGTTCCAAGTTCACCGAGATGATGTGCATGGTGATATCCAAATTCAATGAGTTTTTCTATCACC
>JAIESH010000157.1 GCA_019746175.1 Candidatus Altimarinota bacterium | reverse complement strand
AATTATAGATCCTATCTCGAGGGAATAGTTTTAATTTTTGAAAAAATTTCTTGTATTTTCATTTGATTTTCGCCCTCTTTCTCCTATAATCCTCGGCATATTTATATCAAACCCTAATTCTTTTCTATGGCTCATACAGGTATTATTACAAAAATCATTGGTGTAGTGGTCGATGTGGCATTCGACGATGGATATATTCCACAAATATATGAAGCACTAGAAGTAGAAGGTGGTCCAAATAAACTCGTTCTCGAAGTTCAACAACAACTTGGTGATGGAATCGTACGTACTATTGCGATGAATCCAGTAGATGGATTCCGTCGTGGACTCAAGGCTACAGCAACTGAGGCACCAATCTCTGTGCCAGTAGGTGATGCTGTACTTGGTCGTATGTTCAATGTACTCGGAGATCCTATTGATAACATGGATGCTCCAAAATCTGAACGACGCGATCCAATTCACCGCAAGTCTCCTTCATTTGAAGAACTCTCTACAAAGACTGAGATTTTTGAAACTGGTATCAAGGTAGTTGATCTTATCGCTCCAATGCTTAAGGGAGGTAAGGTGGGTCTATTCGGAGGTGCCGGAGTAGGAAAAACAGTAATCATGCAAGAACTTATCCACAACATTGCGAGTGAGCATGGTGGATATTCAGTAGTTGCTGGAGTAGGAGAACGTACTCGTGAAGGTAATGATCTCTACCACGAAATGAAGGATTCAGGAGTTATCGATAAGACTGCCATGGTATTCGGACAAATGAACGAAGCTCCAGGTCCTCGTGCTCGTGTTGCTCTCACTGGTCTTACTATGGCTGAGTATTTCCGTGATGTTGAGAAACGTGATGTTCTCCTCTTCGTAGATAATATTTTCCGCTTTACTCAAGCAGGTTCTGAGATCTCAGCTCTTCTTGGGCGTATCCCTTCAGCAGTAGGATACCAACCTACTCTTGCTACAGATATGGGTACACTTCAAGAGCGTATTGCTTCAACGAAGAATGGTTCTATTACTTCAGTTCAAGCAGTATATGTTCCAGCTGATGATCTTACTGATCCAGCTCCAGCAAATACATTTGCCCACCTTGACTCAACAGTTACATTAAATCGTTCTATTGCAGAACTTGGAATCTATCCTGCCGTTGATCCTCTTGATTCAACTTCTACTATCCTTAATCCTGCGATTATCGGAGAAGAGCACTATAGAGTGGCTCGTGAATGTCAAAAAATTCTTCAACGTTACAAGGAACTACAAGATATCATCGCGATTCTTGGTATGGATGAACTCTCTCAAGATGATAAGCTCTCTGTGGCTCGTGCTCGTAAGATCCAGAGATTCTTCTCTCAACCATTCTTCGTGGCTGAACAATTTACTGGAGCTCCAGGAGTATATGCAAAACGTGATGACACGGTTCGAGGATTTAAGATGATTATCGAAGGTGAAGTAGATCATATTGCTGAGAGATTCTTCATGTATAAAGGATCTATTGATGATGTGATAGCAGCATATGATGCTGATAAAGCTGGAAAATAGTTCTCATAAACTATTAAAAATCTAAAATAATATAAACACTACAATGCACCTTGTTATTACCTCCGCATCTGGAAATATTCTTTCTGCTGACGCATTTGCACGTATAACTATCATGACTGAAGATGGTCAGATTACCGTTTTGCCTGGACATGAGCCCCTTCTTTCCGCTATTCGTCCTGGAATTCTCTCGGTAGAATACTATGTTGGTTGAAAAATCCATACCGGAGAATATGCAACAGGTGGGGGAGTACTTAATATTTCCCATGAAGTATGTACTATCGTAGCTGATGTAGTAGTTGCAGAAGATACGCTTACAGATCTAGAATATATCGAATCTCAGAAAAAAGAAGCAGAAGCCATGATGAATTCATATCGATCGGAAAATGGAGCAGCAATTGATCCAAAAAAACTCGTTGAGATGGAATATGAACTTCTTAAGTTTACAGCTATGCATCGTCTGGGGCAGAAGTTCCATGATAACGGAGCAACTGGTTCTCGAAAATAATTTCTCAAAGTATTGTATCCCAAGTGAAAACTTGGGATTTTTTATAAAATGTTTTGACAGAATTATATTTCTCTATATATTTACAAGTGTAAAAACAACACTTAAATAAAAGGCCAAAATTATTTGGTCTAAAATTTACTCAAATAATAAGTGTTATATTTACACTTTAATAATTAACTTTCATTAATATGAACCATACTGCATTATTCAGGATTGATACCGAAGAGTCATTCACACCAGAAGGTGGACTTCCAGTACGACAGGGAAGGGAAATAGTTGAAGGAGTTAATCGGGTAACTCTAGATGCTCAAGAGAGATGAATGCTCATAATTGATAGTGTAGATATCCATCCGAAATGACATATCTCATTCGCGTCCCGTTGGAATCAATCAGTATTCTCACAGAATCCACTCAATCCTACCAATCCGAGTGATCTTCTCTGGCCAGATCATAGTATCTGAGGAACCAAAGATGTACAATTAATCGAATGAATTATTGATCCAGTAGACTGCGTGAAGATATATAAGGGCTGGATGAGAAATCGAGATGCTTATTCAGCATTTGATATGGGAGTAACAGAATTAACATGAGATGCAAATAATGGATATGAAGTTGCAACAGGAGCAAAGACACTTATGGAGGTTCTGAAATATTCTCAAACTCGTGTACTCAGAATTGTAGGACTTGTAACAGAAGTATGTATCACAGCTAATGCACTAGATGCACTTGATAACGGATTTGATGTAGAACTCGTAGAATCTGGAATTCGTTGACTCACATCTGAGTGACATAAGGCAGCTCTCGCATATCTTGCTTCACTTGATGGAAAACCAAATAGACATGGGCGTATTCAATCTGTACAAGTCTTACCTTAAATTAAGTGTAATAAATACAATATATATAAACAATAACTATTAAAAATATGAACACATCACTCCCATATACTCTCCAAAATTGTTTCGCAACTGCTCGCGATGAAGCAGAAGTATCAAGTCTTCTTAATAATGACATCTACAAATTCTTGATGCTTGATTTTATTCTCGCTCATCCAGAATACTCAGATATGCGGGTTCGTTGGGCTATGACGGTTCGTGATCCAAGTGTGCATCTTGCTGACGTAATACCAGAACATACTCTCAGATCACAACTCGATATGACAAAAAGTATCAATTGAGTTACTGAAGCCGATCTCTCATATCTTCGTGGTATGACGACGAGTACAGGACGAAGAATATTTCGAGAAGAGACACTCGGGTTTCTTAAAAATTTTCGATTGCCAGACTATCAACTTGAGAATGATGGAAATGGTGGATATAATCTCTCATTCGAAGGATCATGGGCAACTAGTATGATGTGGGAGATTCCAGCTCTTAAGATTGTGAATAGCCTATATCTCTATCATTACGCGAAAAAGGCAAAAGTGACTCCAAGCGAGTGGAATGGAGTGATGACCAAGACATTTGCGAGACTCTATTCGGATATTGATACTATGAAGTGAGATAATCGTGTTACTTTCTCTGAGTTTGGAACAAGACGTGCTGCAAGTACGGATATTCACCGTCGAGTTCTCGAGATTCTCCAGAGTGAACTTCCTGGACAGTGTCTCGGTTCATCGAATGTGATGCTCTCACGTGAGATTGGATCATCCAATCCTCGTGGTACCAATGCACATGAGCTTCGTATGATTCCTACGGCATTCGAAGACGATAGTAAAGATATTATCAATAAAATGTATGAAGTAGACCGACAATGGATGGCTCATTTTCCTGAACTTGCCATATTACTTCCTGATACATTTGGTTCAACTTTTTACTTCAAAAATGCTCCACGAGATATTATCGAAGGGCACACTGGAGCCAGATTTGATTCTAAGGATCCACTTGTTGCGATCCCAGAATATGTGAATTGGCTTCTTGATAATGGACAAGACCCAAAAACAAAAGTAGGAATTCCATCAGATTGACTCGATGCTCATAGTATGGTGGAGATCGTTCGTCACAATGTAGATCTTATCGGAAACCTTACTCATGGATTTGGAACTGGACTTACCAATAATACAAAATGAACATTTCCAAAGGCAAAAGAAAATTTTGGTCCATTTGGTTCATTCTCTGTGGTTATCAAACCAGAAGCGGTATGGCGAGAAGATAAGGGAGAATGGGTAAGTACTGTGAAGCTCTCAGATAATCCTAATAAAGCAAAGGGATCTCCTGAACGAGTTGAATTATTTAAAAAAACCTTCGGAGTGGAAGGTATGGAGAATCAAGCGGTTGTGGTTTAGTACCAATAATTAAATTGATTAATTATAAATTTAATAATGTATAAATAATATATGAAAACACTGATCGCACATCCTCGATTTGAGAGCGTAGCCAAAGAAATCGTTTCTCTAAATCCATGAAATATTATTCTTGCAAAAGCTGAATTCCTCAGGTTTCCTGACAATACTCCCAATCTCAAATTTCCAAATGTAAAAGAAGATATTGAGCATAATGACGTGACTTATCTTGCTGATTATTCTAATATAGAAGATCTATTTGAACACTACAATACTCTCTTTAATCTAGTTAAAAATACTGCCAATAAGGTTCGTATTATCTGTCCATTTTTTCCAGTTGGTACTTCTGAACGTGTTGAGAGAAAATGAGAAACAGAATCAGCTCATGCATTTGCCCATATGATCTCTTCACTTCCATCTGGTCGTGATGCGAAAAATTCGGTTCATATATTCGATATTCATGCACTCGTAGAACAATCACTCTTCAATCCTGATCGTATCAATGCTGAGCTCCATACCACAACTGGACTTCTAGAATTATATCCAGATGAAGTAGTCGTGTTTCCAGATGATGGAGCAGCCAAGCGATTCAAAGATATATTTCCATGAGTGCCTCGTATTATCTGTGGGAAAACTCGAGATGGAGACAAGAGAATAGTGACTATCAAAGAGGGGAATCCAATATGAAAAAGAGTAATCATTATTGATGATCTGATTCAAACTGGAGGCACATTGATTGAGACAACTCATCTTCTTAGGGATCAATGAGCTATTGCAGTCCGTGCATTTGCACCACATGGAGTATTTCCGAAGGATTCACATATCAAGCTTGCAAATTCTCTCGATGAGCTCATTGTGACAGATTCTATTCCTGCGAATATCGAACGTTCTAACTCACTTGAGAATATGCGAGTACTTTCGATTGCTCCACTCGTGGAGAGAATTATAAGAGGGAGATAGATAAATAAAATAAACAGGCAATCATTGAAAGATGGTTGCTTTTTTAAAAATTCTTTTGACATAATTTCAAATCTTCATATATTAAGTGTGTATTAAACACTTAATAGGTAATGCCAATAAATGGCTTAATTTTTTACTTCATATTAAGTGTAATATATACATTAATTATTTTCTTAACTTTTAATATATGAACACAATTCAAACAGGGGAGACTCTTGTGATGCCAAGTCGTAATCTTGATTATACAAAAGTAGAAGAGTCATTGGTAAGTGGACTCAGAGACTATTGTAACAATGCAGGACAAAGAGGATATGTGATCGGAGTATCTGGGGGAGTAGACTCAGCAGTAGTATCAACTCTTTGTGCAAAAACTGGACTTCCACTCTATGTTGTTGAGATGCCAATTCACCAAGGAGAAGATGAAGTAAATCGCGCACAAGAACATATTGCTTGGCTCAAAGCGAATTTTCCAAATGTAATCGAATGGAGAGAGGATCTCACTGAAGTATTTGATCTTATGGCAACCAAGATTGCACATGTTGCAGATACTCTCGAAGGAGCAAACGATACAAGACTCTCTCTTGCGAACACAAGATCTCGTCTTCGTATGGTGTCACTCTATGCTATGGCTGGTACATTTGGAGTTCTTGTTGCTGGAACGGGCAATAAAGTCGAAGATTATGGTATTGGATTTTTCACCAAATTTGGAGATGGAGGAGTGGATATCAGTCCGATTGCGGAACTCTACAAGTCTGAAGTACGAGAACTCGGTAGACATATGGATATCCCATCTAATCTCACTGAAGCGGTTCCGACTGATTGACTCCATACTGATGGATCAACCGATGAAGATCAGATTGGAGCAACATATCCTGAGCTAGAATGGGTAATGCCACAGTATGATGCAGGAAAAAGAGTAGCAGATTTTTCTGGTCGTGCACGTGAAGTTATGGCAATATACACAACACGACACGAAGTGAATGCTCATAAACTCGCACTTCCTCCAGTGCTTCCAGTTCCAGTTGGAGAATAGAATATACAATGATTTTTTTGATTTCTTCGTTCCTGCGGAACATCACCTGAAATATATAGGAATTTAAAAAATTATGACAGTCTTCGGTGCCTCAAAAATAAAAAAATCCCCTTATATATAAAAGTATGAAATATCTCTCACCACATACAATTCGTACAGACTCTGATCATCTTTCATTTTTTTATGATGAACGAAGTACTAGAGTTACGGATATTCAACTATTCTTGAATTCCTCTATAATTGAGAATCTTAAAAAATCTATACAAACGCGTACGTATGTGGTGTTGGGTGGCGATGGACTCTTTGTACAAGTAGCCAAAGAGGCTCATAGAGACAATGCTCAGATCCTCTGAATTAATTATGGAACGAAGGGATTTTTGTTGCACGATAGAGAAGTATTTGAAAAAGATTCTCTCGAGTTTGTAATACAAGAATATCCTATGCTTCATACGGATATACAAATAGGAGATAAACATATTCATGGGCATGCTTTTAATGAAGTGTATCTCACTAGGGCGGGTGATGCGAGTTCTATAAAACTCGATATTTCTCATCGAACCAAAAATATTGATGGATATGTGGGTGATGGTATCATGATATCGACTCCAGCAGGTTCAACAGGTTGGAGTCGGAGCTATGGTGGAATAGTTTTGCCGCATGATGCTAATCTGAGTGCGATCACTCCACTTGGCAAGATGCATCCAAAGGATTTTGAGCCTATGGTGATTGCAGATAAATGACGAATCAGAATCAAAAATGACACCACTCGAAAAAATCCGATAGATATTCTCGTAGATAATAGACGAATTGTATCTATGGAAACAGATGCATTTGAGCTAATTATCGAACGTGCAAGTTCATGAGTGAGTCTCCTTATTGAGAAATCATATCTTCAAAAATGGGAAAATAAACCCTACGCAGAATTATGATTTTATTCATAACTTGATCATTGATTTATTTATTTTTTAGTTATAATAAAATTATGTTATTTTGAGATCTACATTTTCACTCAACTAATTCTGATGGAGTCAAGACTTCAGCGGAACGAATTCAGCATATTCGTTTTCTTGATTCGAGGAACGAACATATCTGGGCTCAAACAGATCATGATTGTTATTCTCCGAATTTTGTAGAGCCTGCTCGAGAACTTGGAATCAAGGCGATTTGGGCAACAGAGATATCGGCCCATTCGAGTGAACTTGATTGTTCATTTCATGTGACGTGTTATTCTCCAACATTATCCGAATCTATCAAGAGTCGTATCGATGCTGTTCTTATCTGAAAAACAGCAAAAGTTCGTGAACAGATCAAAAAACTTCAAACTCATGGATTTGATATCAATGAAGTTGAATTTTTCTCATGGGCGATAGCGAGATGATATAGGCCCATAGCAGTTTCTAATGTGCACCTTTCAGATTTTCTCCTCGATGAAAAAAGAAACAGCCATTCCCTGAGTTTATTATCAGATCTTACAGAAGGAACAGTTACAACCCTTGAATCAATAATTCGAGAATGCCTGAGAGAAAGCGGAACATATTCTCATATTTGAGCAGTAGTCGTACCTCCGTATGAACCTGAAATTTCTGATCTGATTCAAGTGGCAAATTCAGAATGAATAGTACTTTCTGTGGCACATCCGAATTTTTCATTTCATCCTCTTTATAAAAAACATTGAATAAATCTCGATCCAATAGCTCGTAGCAAGTATTTTCATGATAAAATTCTTCCCATTCTTCTCGGTATAGGTATGAAAAATTTTGAAATCAATGCGAAGGCTACGAGGGAACAAGTGGAATATCTTGTTAATCTTGTTAAGCGAACTGGTGGAATGAATACATTCGGAAGTGATAATCATGGATCACCCAAAGAAGGCAACAAGCATGGTATATTCGCTCATCAAAACGAACTTCTTACTCCCGAAATAGCAAAACCAATTACAGATAAGCTCTTATCTTTTGTATAAAAAATTATGAACAAATCCAAAGCACTCTATCCTGGCTCATTTGATCCTGTTACTCGTTGACATGAGGATATTATTAAACGTGCCAATGATCAGTTCGATCTTCATGTATGAGTAGCAGTAAATCCTGGGAAAAATTCTACATTTACGCTTCAGGAGAAAGTTCGCCTCATTCAGGCTATAATGCCAAAGTATCATATTGATCCATCTAAAGTGATTCGTATTGCAAGTTCAACAGCGAGATGGATGAAACGACTACAAATAAATACTATTGTTCGTGGACAAAGAAATATAATTGATGAATTGGATGAGAGTATTTTATTACATTTTAATGTTTTGGAATACCCAGAATTACAAACCCATGTATTTGAAGCGGAGGAGTCTCTTCAATTTGCATCTTCATCTGCTGCAAAGATGCTGATACGAGCAAACCATGATCCGAGTTCTATTATATCACTCAGTGTACAGGAGGCACTTGCATCCAGAATTCTCTGACAATATCCAATATATATTGCTGGATGAATGTGAGCAGGGAAATCAACGGTTGCCAAGAGTATGATTCTAGAAGCTAGAAAAATCGGAATCAATGCTAAACATATTGAACTCGATAAAATCGCACACGATATCTATACAACCTTGACAGATCCTATGTATGCGTCTGTTCGAGATGAACTTCGCCATGTTTTTGGTGATCATATTTCACCTGATGGCAACTGGATCGATCGACGAATTTTGTCCGGGGAGCTCAAGAATGAGGATTCTTTTGATTGAGAAAAACTTCGAAAACTTGATAGCATAGTATCTGGTGCTATTGAGTTCAGATATAAGGATATGATTGAATGATTCCAGTGAATAATTATAATTGATGGCATCATCAAAGAATGACTTTCATTTGCTCGATTTGCGCACAATAATGTGATGTTTGTTGATGCAGTTGAAGACGTTCGATTATCGAGAGTTATGGATCGATATGAAAAAAATCAAGATCCAAAATCTGTAGATTATATCAAATCCATGATGCATAATCAGTTATCTCTTAACTGAATGGAGAATATAATCGATGTGCAAATTGCTCGTGAAAATCATGGAAGTGTTGAGATTATTGATAATTCTTGAGATGAACTAGATTTTAGAAAAATATTTTTCCAGTTACTTAATCAGATTGATAGATATGGCGAATTTCGTACCACATATATCCTATCATTGCTTGGTATTGAATGAAATATGCGAGAACATCTGAATTTTCTTCAATCAAAATATAATGAACCACATCGATATTATCATAGTTGGGAGCATATTATTGAGTGTTTAAGCTTATTATTTGAGATGGCTATCGAACTTAGTCTATCAGATGAAGATATCTCTATTATTGGGTGAGCCATACTCGGACATGATCTTGTATATGTAATTGATAGAGAAATGTATCCTCAGAATGAAGAAATGAGTCAAAAAATATGGACAGAATATCTCGAAAAAAAATGAGTTAACAAAAAAAATCTCAAAAAAATCTCCCGACTTATTTTCGAGACTCGTCATGGTCGAGTAAAAATAGGAAAATGAGATCAATCACAAATATTGCATGATATTGATATGTCCATTCTTGGTACAGATTCAGCAAGATATAGGCAGTATGTATCTGATATTCGTTCAGAATTTGCACCGATGATGAGTGGAATCAATTTTGATCATGCACGTAGAGAACAGTTTCTTATTCCTGTCCTTGATTCTGGATGATCTCTGTTTAAAACAGAATATGTGAGAGATATCTATGGACCAAGGGTTATGGATAATCTGAGAGATGAATTGAATGGGAAAATCTAGTTTTTATAACAATAATTATTGACTTTTAATTAAAAAAGAATATATAGTGTATATATAACACTTAATAATAAAATATATGAATAATACTCCAACAGAAATTGTATTCGGTTCTGCACTTTGTCCTCCGACTATTGCTCATAAGGCTATCGTCAATGCGCTACAAAAAATAGAAAAGATACAAAAAATTCGTGTAGTACCAAGTGGTCCACGATATGATAAGGTATATTCAATTCGGAATGATGTTAGAAGAAAACTCATTGAGATATTTGTAGAAGAATTTGATGATCCGAGAGTAGTAGTTGATTTTACTTTTTTTGATAGCAATACTCAAACTACATCACTGGGTATAGATAAATACTATAGAGAACAAACTGGAAAATCTCCATTCCAAGTTTTTGGTGCAGATGTAATTACTTCCATGGAGAAATGGCCCAATTCTCCTGAGGATAGGGAATATCTCTTGGAATCTATGCCAAAAATATTTTTGAGACGTAGTGGTGTCGAACTCAATCTGGAATGAAGAGGGAACTATCAGCTCCTCGACACCGTTATTCCTAAGGCTTCTAGTACGGCAGTTCGAGAACAAGAAAGACTTGATCTCCTTACGATCAAAGTAAGAGTAGCATATCAGAGACTTGTCTTGGATCAAAATCTATAATCATGACTATTATTTTTTACTTATTATTAAGTGTAATATTTACAATATATGAAAACACCAACCATGATATCAGGGAGAACAATAGGGAAGGGAAAGTTCCTTGAACTCAGCGAACTTACTCTTGCTCATCCAAATGGAGATATATCAACTTATGAGACTATTTCACGAAATAAGAAAAAAGTTTTTGGAATTGTATCAGTACTACCTATTACAGTAGATAATGAAATCATCTTGATTAGACAATATCGTGCCCCACTTGATCGAATTGTACTCGAACTCCCAGCAGGTTGTGCAGAAATATGAAAACATAATACTCTCGAGGATGCAGTGCATGAAGAATTACTCGAAGAAACATGATATAAGGCATGAGAGTTATATCCGATTGCAGAATTTTCATCATCTTCTGGTATGACGAATGAAGCAGTACACGGATATGTGGTTATAAATTGCACCAAAGTATCTGATATTCTAGATCTCGATGAGTCTGAATATATCGAACGTATTGTGGTTCCATTCTCTGATTTCGATAAACTCATTGCATCTGAGATACGCCGTGGGAATATCATAGAACCGAAGATGTTGGCTATTATGTACGCATGGAAACAAGAAATGGTGTAGGTTTTTTTGAAAAAGGCAAATTTGCTTTTATGTTTCCTTTTATTATACTAGAGTGTATATATTACACTACCCATATGTCTACTCTCAATCCCACTTACACGGATGATATATTCAATCTTTCTATACCAGTACTAGCTGTAGATATTGTTCTATTTACTCTCTATAAGGATCAACTTTGTGTGGTACTTGTTCCGGGTCGTAACGAATGGGCCCTTGGAAAACTCACACTTCCAGGAGGTATTATTGGTCGAGGAGAAACTTTGGATGAAGCAGCCGATCGTATCCTTATTCGTGATACTAATATTGCAAATGTCTACAAAGAGCAACTCTATACTTTCTCGGCACATAACCGTGATGATCGTGGAGATGTGATCTCTTGTTCGTATTATACTCTTGTAGGAGCACAGGCTTTTTTATCGAGAATTGATTTAACAAAAGTAGCACTTGTTCCATATTCTCAGGTATCGACTGATACGGTTGCCTATGATCATGCAAATATCATCCAATATGCCTATCAACGTCTTCAGTGGAAGATGGAATATACCAATGTAGTACGCAATATTTTACCAAATAAGTTTTCACTCAGAGAACTTCAGAATATCTATGAAATTATCATGGATAAGGCATTTGATAAGCGTAATTTCCGTAAAAAAATCTTATCACTTGATATGCTTATCGAAACAAATGAATTTGATACTACCAATTCCAAACGTCCTGCAAAACTCTATACTTTCTCATGACAGGAACTCAAGATTATTGGTATTATTTAATTAGTTGATTTGCGTTATAGATTTTGAGCGTAGTAGTTTTTAACTAGTTTTATGATTTTTATCCTTGGTGGTGCATTCGATCCACCACATGTCTGACATACAGCTATTATACAGTCCATTCTTCATTTTTTTGAGTGAAGTCGTATTATTATCATGCCTTCTGGAATGAGAAATGACAAGTCCTATCATATATCAGATGAACATCGATTGAATTTACTTCAGATTTTTGTTCAGGAAATTGGAAATGAGAGAGTGGTAGTAGATAATTATTTTATATATGAATGGCAAGGTGAGATGATTACTCGAGATGTAGATAATTATGCTCGTGCAAAATACGGAAACGATATAACTCATATTTTTGGTACTGACACACTTGATTCCATGTTGGATTGGGATAGTGAACACTACGCAGCAAAAACTATTCGAAAACTATTTATTCCAAGATGACAGAAAGATAAAATACTTAGCATTCCAGAATGAATAGAAAATGCTGAAATTTTTGAAAAAGTACATATACCAGATGTTTCATCTACGGGTATTCGTGAAATTATTCCAGAGCATGCAACCATTCATGCGAGATTCGCTGAGGATCCCAAGTTTATCATTCCTGGGTTATCTAAACGTATTTCTCAATATATTCTTGAGCTTAATCTCTACAAAAAAATACCACTCAAAAAACCTAAAATATTGGTTCATGTTTGTTGTGGTCCTGATGTAACTATGCCTATTATTCAGCTTCGCGATGAATATGATATTATCTGTTTTTGGTATGATCCCAATATTCAGCCAAAATCCGAATACGACAAACGATATGAAGCTTTTGTAAAAGTATGTGAAATCGAGAATATTCCATATATCAAGTGAGCTTATGATGTGGGTAATTTTTTCTCTCGAATTAAGTGAGTGGAACATACTCCAGAACGCGGGGAAAAGTGTACCTACTGTTATGATATGCGGATGATGGT
>JAIESH010000025.1 GCA_019746175.1 Candidatus Altimarinota bacterium | reverse complement strand
ACATTAGTTGGCACTATAGATATTTCCTTACTATTTATAATTCAGGGTGCATTTCTTTTTCAGAATAAATGCCGTGATGATCGAATTCAAGTCATATGTGTAGATATCTAGATCAGATAATACAAAATTCAACTTATCTTATAAAAATACAATTATTAGTCAAATTATTTGATCAATAACTTTTCAAGTTACTGTTTATTATATAAACATATTATTTCAAAAAAACCATATAAGATAATTTATAGTTCATTTTTCCCTTTTATAAAAGAAAATCTCGTATTTATATTTGTATATTATGTAAGTAACTTTTATATTATTGACTATATAATATAATAAATTATAATATATATAATTAATTCAAGATTATGAATTTTCTAGGTAATATATTTCCGATTAAATGATGAATATGATTTCATCCATCTTTATGAAAAATCCGATCTGGTACTCAACGATTTGTAAGTGGAATTTTGGGAGGAAAAGTACTAAATAAAGATACTACTTCCCATTTTTCTGAATGACTCGGTTGATCAACCAAAAAACATAAAACAAATTCTTGATTTAAAGAATTTAAGTGAATCACACCTACTCCAAGTTGATTTTGAGAAATACCGAAAAAAAATCTCAATACCAAAGATCTCATATGAAGCATTGGAATTAACCAGCTAGTAGCTACTAACCGAAAGATTCAGAAAGTACACCTCTCGATTCCCTACAATACCTCTCTTTTCGATAAGAATTGAAATGGAATAGAAATTCTTGAAAAATGAACTTTTGTAAATTTTGACAATGAATCCCCTATTTTGGGTATTCTAGATAAAAAAACTGGAAAATATAAGGCTTATGCAAAGGTACAATCTATTATCAATAACCAAGATTCTACACAAAATACTCTTGATTATACGGATGGGTGATATATTCGTGCTGCTTGGCTTGATGGTGTAATCCAGAGAAAAGATACTAGCAAAGAAGAAACAACTCAAGCTCAAACAACAGAAAAAACGAAAAAAATTTCGTTTTCAGGCTATGTATGACCTGATGGAAGAGAAATACCAGAATACTTACTCAAATCGGTAACTATCAATTATTTCTGAACAACTATCGCTCAAAATGTCAATTCCCAAATCATCAACATTAATCAGGTTATAGCAAAAACCCGAGAAAGCATGATAAAGGAAGTGAAAGAAAAAAATATTCCCATAGCTCAAACTGCATGGTATGCCCAGCAATTAGAATCATTGGAAAAAAGAGACAAATGGAAAGCCATTGGTAATGCTGTAGATGCTATCAAAATTAATTGAGAAAAAGCCCTAGAGAATCCAAATATTACACAAATCATAAGAAGCATACAAACTAAACCAACCTGGCAAACTATTGTCCAAAAGGCAGCCCATATACATATGCAACAAAGAAAAGGGCTTATCCCGAAACATATATACCATTAAAAAAACTCCCTTTCAGGAGTTTTTTTAATTATTTTAATTTATTGTTTTTTCCAAACGATTACATCTCATTTCTTAGTAGTAATAGTAAGATTTGTAGAACCAACCATGAATTTTGCTCGAGTAAATTGTAATGCATTTTCAACAAGCATAATATCACTATCACAATACATCATAGTTGAAATTACTTTTCTAAAAATTAATACGTTAGAAGTAATACCATATTGACCACTCATCGTATTACATACTTTTGCATTAAATGTATTTTTGCTGAATTTGAGTGTAGCTTGAGTTTTAATAGATTTTCCATTAAAACTTTCGATAACCCAAGTTCCATTTTTAAGTGCTTCACGTGGAGACATCTTAGGATTTTCCCATGGACGTACACACTTATTGTCACTAGAACTCCAAACGTATCCTGCTGACCCAATACAATCATGATTATCGCGATCACCTCATACTACAGGAACAGATTCACAAGAACCTGTAGTAATATTGGTAGCATTACTCGCAGTTGCCATGCATTTGTTGGAAAAAGTTTGCTGAATAGGGTTACAAGGAGCTGTAACACATTGAACCTGAATTGATCCGCATACTGGAGCATATTCCATGGTACAAGCGACAGAGTTTGAAGCAGCATTAGATTGAGACAATCCTGCACATAATGCAACAAAAAATACAGATACAAATAATCTTACGTTCATGAAAAACAAAAATTAAAAAATAAAAATTAAAGCTTTGACCGCTCAAATACTGAAGACTTAAAACAAAAAAAAGTGTGACAAAAAACTAAAAAAAAGAACGTTCCTCTTTTGGAAGTGATGCAATATGGTCGGCTGTAAATGGTCTTTTTACTAGAAAATAGTATATCATTGCCCCAGGGAAAAATAATAAAATTACAACAAATATCCATATAAATTTGCGTGGAACAGGATTTCCTAGAACGTGCCCTATCATACTAAGCCAAAATATAAAAATATAGAATACTAAAAGTATTCCTCCAGTAATAGTATATACTCCAATTTCTTTAATTATATTCACTGTATTTTGTACCTCAACCATACATTCATCACTCCAATAATCTGGAATACATAGGCTATATAATTTTCATGCAAATGCTGACCAATCATCTGAAGTTCAGATATTATCAACGAGCATTTGAACTTGTTGTTGAATAGGCTTTACGGATGTAGATCATGTTTTTATATTACCACTAGCTGTAGAACCAGTAATTATCACTCACGTAGTAGTTATGGTTCCTGAATTCGTGGAGCCAGATAGTGATATTCCTGTATTGGAAGTAATACCTGAAGAAGTGGTAGGTGTTTTTGCGGTAAGATATTTTTTCATCAAATCTATTTCTTCCTGACATAGAGACATATCAACCTGCGTGCTAAACTCTACACATATTTTTTCATTGGGAGTATCGATCAATCTTGCACTTGGAAATACTGCCTTTTCAAGTTTCATTCCTGCTGTTTCTGCAAGTGTACATTCTTCATAAGAACCATCAAAACTATCAACTTCACAAAATAATCGACCATCTTTTGTGGTAAAAAATAGTGTACTAGAAAATGCCTGACTCATATACAAGGCTACTATTATAGTAGTACTTAATATTCAAATAAATATTTTTTTCATAGACGATTTATTTTAATAAAAATTGAATTGTAGCTTATATAATCTTTTGAATAAATTCTTCAAATGCCTGTGTTTCAAGAGCAGCTCCAGCAATTACTTCAATATCAAAATTCTTAATACTCTTTCCTGAAACTGCTTTATTGAGGTTTCGGGCAAAGGCTCTTTGAAGAATTAAAGATGCTGATTTTTTAGATTTTGGTGTCGCTGATGCTCCTACAATAACTCCATTTTTATAACGTACCGTGAAAATAATCGATTCCTTACCTGTTGGAGTTACGTATGACACCGTTCGAGTATAGGTACGAACTACAATTTTCGGAATTGCCTTTTTAATAGGCGTAACTACGGTAGTTTTTGGATTTTTTACAATACTCTTAGAGGTAATTTCTCCAGAAACTGTAGCACCAAATGCAGTGGTTGTAAATGAAAATAATGCGATGGCGGCAACAATATGAAATTGAGTCATACGAGTAGTAATTAAGGTATATATACTATATAAAGAAGATTCAAAAAAGCAATCAGATAAACGCCTCAAACGAATATCTAGTATTGCATATCGCCAATTTATTTCTATACTCGCACATACTTTTTTAAAAAAAATCTATGCGAATACTCTCTCTACTCATAATTCTATTGATCTCATATATTCCAACCTATGCAATAGAATATACTCATTCTGATGGTTCACACATTACAGTAACAATACCGTTATGAATTTCTGATATTGCCCAAAAAACAGTTGAAGTTAAAATAAAAGAACTTCTCCCATCAGAAAACTCTATTTTTCTAATACCTACAACAGTACCAAATTTGACTCTAGAATCAGAATATATAGATACCAAAGATTGGGAACATACTATAAAAGTGAGAAAAATATATGCTAATAATAAGGTTTCATCACTACTCATTAATACTTATGAATATACTGGTGGAGCTCACGGATCTTCGGCTCGTATTGGCATGGTGATTGATAATACTTCTGGAAAAATTCTTTCGTTAGAAGATTTCTATGATACCGAAAAACTTGTAAAACGTCTGGCTCCTATCTGGCAAAAACAAATTAGATCTAATCTCGAAAGATCACTTGAAAAAAAACTGACAGCTGATGAAAAGGACTGGATTCGTGATGGAACAAGCGATATACAACAGTATCAATCATTTGTCATAACACCAACTCTGTTGATTATATATGGACAGCAATATCAACATAATGCCTATGCATATGGTATGCAAACCCTCATATATCCTCGAGCCAAGCTCACTGATATCGCTAAGTAATAAAAATCCCCACATATTGGGGATTTTTATTACTCAATAATTTCATAGGTTGGTTCAATATGAGTACTTATATGAGTTACATTGGGATAATTTTGTATTACCAAATCTTCAATTGTATGAGCAATAACATGTCATTCTCGTACCGTTTTTTCTCCATTAATCAGTAGCCTTAGTTCTACAATTCTATCAAATCCACTCTTTCTAACCCAGCATAGACCTATATGAGCAATATTAGAATCCTGAGAAATAAGTTCTCGAATAGATTGCTCCATTTCGATATCATTGCGTTCATCAAGTAGCTCTCGAATAGCTGGTCATCCGATATGATATATATTGTAACACATAAATACTGATGCCACGAGTGCAGCCCAATCAGCTGCAGATGTAAATATGGTTCATCAGAATAATGCTAGTAAAGTACCAAGAAGTGCAATTCCTGTAGTAACAGCATCCGAAAGATGATGAAAAGCATCACCCGTTATAGCCGTACTCTTCAGAGATTTTCCAATGACGAATGCTCGAACAAATAATCAGCCCTTAAGGATGATTACTCATAATAAAATCCAGAGTGTCCACATCTCTGGAATTCCAATTTCAGGATTGCGAATTCTTGCGATAGCACCGGTAGCAATCTCTATAACAGCAAAAATAAGAAGTATAGAAACAGCAAGTCATGCCATTGGTTCAGTTTTTCCATGTCCGTATGGATGATCATGATCCGCTGGTTTCTGAGCATATCTCACTCATAGATATACAATTCATGATCCGATAATATCGGTAGCACTCTCGATAGCATCAGCAATAAGTGCATACGAATTACCAAATATTCAACCAAGAAACTTGATAGTTGCGAGTCCAATATTAGCAATAATTCCAAGTAAGGCGATATGCTCCCCTTGTTTTACTGTATGAGTAGTTTGTTTTGTCATGGACTTAGTATAGAAAAAAATAATGGAAAAGAAATAAAAAAAATTCTCCTCAGATGGAGGAGAATTTTTGAAATATGATTAATTACCAAAAGTGAACGTATCACCTTTTTTTGTAGTTATCGTCATCTGCATAGTAGAACCTATTGATCCGGCCATACGACGAATTCCAACAAGTGAGTATGTGGCACCATCGAGATTCCATGCATTTTCCATAGTATTGATAGCCGTATCAAAGCAAGCCATCTTAGTACTCATCATCATAGAATTACTAAACGTATTACCCACAAGAGAATATGATCCATTCATAGAATTACATATCTTTATAGAGAATCGATCCGCCGTAAGATTAAGATTGATTGGAGTAAGATCTGGTTTTAAAGTACTGAGATTACTTCCATTAAATCCTATAAGATTCCAATTTCCTAGTATTCCAGCATCTGTTATTATTGTAGTTAATCTTTTGCTAAGGATTTTAATGAGTGAATACTCGATACTAGAGCCATCAGCTACTGGATTGGCTATACGATTCTCAAGAACCAACAGTCGGTATGTATAACCGCTTACAAAATCAAATCCTTTAATACCAAAATAGAGATTTCCCCATTCTTTGGGTCAGATAAATTTTGCCTGAAGACAATTCATTGGACCAACACCAGTACATGCTACTGTTTGAGGAGCAATCGTTACTACACGAACGCGTGACTCCCAAGAACGAAGACATTGTCTTGCTCGAGAATTCCAAGTATATCCTGTAGAGGGCTTACATCCGTATTTATCAGTATCTCATCCAGGAGGAGTCTGATCTTCACATGCACCTTGAGTTACATTGGTTGCATGAGAGAGTCATGCTACACAACTATTGCCAAATGTCTGACGAACAGGGTTACAAGGAGCTGTGATACATTGAACCTGAACAGATCCACATACTGGAGCATATTGCATGGTACAAGCAGATATTGATTCAGTAGCAGAAACCATACTACTGGCAAATGCTGCCATCAAAAGAGTAAGAATATAAAAAATATAACGCATAATAAAGTAATGAAGAATTAAAAAAGGAGTATACCTGTATATGTAAGACAAGTAAAAGAATAAAACGTGACAAAAATATTTTTCTAATCTGGAACTAGTGTATTATGTAATCTTCAAATACTGTATTCTATCCTGAATTATAAAATGAGTTTATATAGTTTTATTATATTGTAATAAACCATACAAAATAATATTATTCAGCTAATTATTGCAGATTTCGTCAACGAAACAATATAGCATTACGCTCTATTTGTTCGAATGGGTACTTCGTTACAAAACTATCTGGAATACGTTGACTCGGATCCAAGATATCACGAAAATCATTCAGTAATGAACTGAGTTCATATCTCTCTTGTACAGAAATACTGAATATATAAGGACGTATATTTGATTCATAAAACTGATTGATATAGGCGTGTAATGCTGCATAGTATGATTGTTCGAGTCAAATCATATGTGTAGCTTCTACATAATTTACCCTATTCTCTGTAGATACTGATCTAGTAAGATCGTCGATACCTTCTTGTCCTAAGTACATATTCATTTCTTCAAGTTGAGTGATTTTATCATGTTGAACAGAATATAATTGGTGAGTAACATGATTCTTGAGAATCTGAAAACCATTATTTAATTGAGAAATATCAACGCAAAACTTGATATAATCTCTAGCTTCTTGTATTCATTGTTTAGATTCTTCGAATAAGAAGTTCAAATAACGAATTACCACTTCCATATCATTCAAATCCTCGTTATGTAATCCTTCTGATCGAAATCGCTGAAATATAATACGATCATTTGCTGCATAAAGAAGTGTCTTGTTTACTGTATTTTTTATTCGCTTAATATGTTCCTGTAGATCAATACCAAAAATATGCAAAATATCATTTGCCATATGGGAAAACTCCATCGTGATAGCACGTTGTAACAAATTATCATTTGGTAAATTATCCAAAATATGTGACCATCGATCAGCAAAATGTTCCAAAAAAACTGGAGACCTAAAGGATCATTTCTCATGATATAGAGAATATTTCTCTACTAATATTTCAAATGCATCATTAACGGATTGATCTTTTTCGGGCAATAATGCGATATGCTCTGCATCAGGAATCTTTTTCATATAATGAATAGTATTGATTATTATAAATTTGCAATATCAATTTGACATTATTTATTATAAATTTATTATTCATATAAATTTATTATTTTAATCAAATAGCTATGTTAAAATTGGAACAACCTGAAGTACCAGATGCTTGCCTCTCCGCAGAAGCAATTTCTGATATTCAAGTAGTAGATAAAAATACTACAATTCTCAGAAAAGCTATTGATACAGTATTCTCTAGAAGAGTTCTCTGGTTAACAGAAAATGAAAAAATTGCACTATATAAAGACTTTTTGCTAAGTAAACTCGGTGTAGTACAGTTCACTGATAATGTATCTGCTGGAACCAAAAATATTCGGAATGTTATCTCTGAAGTACAACAAGCTTTCGAAGAACTCATGGAACTCGAAAAATAATATAATCCCTCCAATTAAGGAGGGATTATATATTAGACAAGATCCCAATATTGGAAGAATGGATGTTTACTATAGATTGTATTTCAAGATATCACAATGCCATCAGGATGCATATATTTTGGCAGATGATGTGTTAATTCTTTCAATCTTTCTTCTTTAAGATTTTTAAATCATGAATTAGGATGTAGCTTTCTTAATTTAAGGATTCTCTTTTCTTGAATATTCTTAATAAAGTTAATCCAATTTTGGTCCTCAAGTAATCATGCCTCTTTGCATAATCTTATTAAATTAAGATTATTAATCCCTTTAATTTTATAATATTCCATAAATTCCTCAGCCTCTTTTGTAAAATAACTTGATGTAATATACATAAATTCATATTTGATATTTTTATTTTTTCTCATAAAAAATGTTTGAGCAAAGTATTCTCACATTTTTTTAATATCAATTCTTAAATCAGACCATTGCTTGCATTGAATACTGGATCTGAGTCCATTAATAGTATTATATCAATTTAAATCTTCTCATTTAGCAAAATCATTTTCTATAACATCAATAGAATATTCTTTTGAAAATTCAAGAACATACTTACATAAATATTCAAAATCTTTATCGGTAATATCATAAGTAATTTTTAATAAAAAATCTAATTCTTTTGGTTTATCATTAAAATAAGTAGTTTCCGAAAGTAGACAATCTCTTCTATGTGCTTTAATTCAATCAATTCTCCAAATTGCTTCTTCAAAAGGTATTTCTATTTGATTTTTATCTAAATATATCTTTTTCATTCTTGCATTTTAATAAATATATTTAATAATAACATAAATATATTGTAAATGCAAAAAATCCCACTTCTTTCGAAATGGGAATTTTTGTGAGATCACGATTTATTTCGTCTCTTCTACATCAGCTTCTACTGATCCATCATCATTTTTCTTCTCTTCGTCTTTCTTCTCAGGATCTCCTGCATGAGCATAGATAGCTTGACCTACCTTCATCATCACATCAGAGAGAGTCTTCGTAGCTCCTTCGATCTCATCTTTTGATGCGTCAGATTTCGCAAGAACGGCTTTCAGTTCTTCGAGTTTTGCTCGAGCCTCAGTTCCATCAGCTTCTTCGTATTTTCACTTGTTTTCATCGAGAGTCTTCTCAGATTGATATACGAGTGAATCGGCATGATTGCGAGCTTCGATAGCATCTTTTTTCTTCTTATCTGTTTCACGATTTGCCTCTGCCTCTTTGATGAGTTTCTCTACTTCATCATCTGACATACCTGTTGAACCTTGAACGGTAATCTTTTGTTCTTTACCAGTTCCCTTGTCTTTCGCAGTTACGTGGAGAACTCCAGAAGCATCGATATCAAGAGTTACTTCAATTTGAGGAACTCCACGAGGTGCTCCTGCAATACCTGATAAGATGAATCGTCCAAGAGATTTGTTATCTGAAGCCATCTCACGTTCTCCTTGAAGGATATGGATTTCTACAGAGTCCTGATTGTCTGCAGCCGTTGAATATACTTGAGATTTGGAACTCGGGATAGTCGTGTTACGCTCGATCATACGAGTCATCACACCACCAAGAGTTTCGATACCAAGTGAGAGTGGAGTTACATCAAGAAGAAGTACATCCTTCACATCACCCTGGATGATACCAGCTTGGATCGCAGCACCAAGTGCTACAGCTTCATCTGGATTTACTGATTCGTTTGGTTTTTTAGCAAAGAATTGTTCTACTTTCGCCTTCACCATAGGAACACGAGTTGAACCTCCTACGAGGATAACTTCATGAATCTGAGAAGGTTGGAGTCCAGCGTCAGCCATAACCTTGCGGCAAGGTTCGATTGATCGTTCTACGAGATCAGCGATAAGTTCTTCGAATTTCGCACGAGTAAGTGTGATATTGAGATTAGAAGGAACTCCATCATTCATAGCGATGAATGGTTCGTTGATCTCAGTAGATGTTGAAGATGAGAGTTCGATCTTTGCCTTTTCAGCTGCAGAACGAACACGTTGGATTGCCATAGCATCCTTACGAAGATCGATACCAGTTTCCTTTTGGAATTCTGCCATCACATATTCGAAAATTGCTTGATCGAAGTCATCACCACCGAGGTGAGTATCTCCATTAGTTGCTAGTACTTCGAATGTACCTTCAGATCCAATTTCAAGAATCGAGATATCGAATGTACCTCCACCAAAGTCATATACGGCTACTTTTTGATCTTTGTTCTTATCTACACCGTATGCAAGAGCTGCGGCTGTAGGTTCATTGACAATTCGTTTTACATCGAGACCCGCAATCTTACCTGCATTGATCGTTGCTTGACGCTCAGAATCGTTGAAGTATGCAGGAACAGTAATAACAGCTTCTGTTACTTTTTGCCCCAAGAATTTCTCAGCATCATCTTTGAGTTTTTCAAGAACCTTAGCTGAGATCTCTTCTGGACGAACTGGTGTTCCATTCCATTCGATCATACATCCACCATCAGCTCCTTCAGTTACTTTGAATGAAACGTTTTTGATTTCATTTTTCACTTCTGAGAACTTGCGCCCGATAAATCGTTTTGCAGAATAGATAGTATTTGCAGGATTCGTCACCGCTTGACGACGAGCTGGCATACCTACGATAGTTTCTCCTTTTTTAGAAGCCACAACCGATGGGGTTGTACGTCCACCTTCTGAGTTAGGAATTACCTTTGCTTGTCCCCCTTCCATGAATCCCACACATGAGTTCGTGGTTCCAAGATCGATACCAATAATTTTTCACATAAATTAAAAAAGTTAAAATATAAATTTGCGCAGAGAGAATTTAGATTCAAAAATCTAATACATGGGCATTTTAGCAGAGTTTTTTTTAAAGTCAAAAGTTTTTAGCACTTTTTATATAAGAGTGCTAATTATGGTAAATATGTTGTAATATATCAGAAATTTGACAATATATTATATATAGTGTAATGTACATATTATGAATACTACAGAACTCAACATCCGAGAGCAAGTACTCTCCACTATTGTATCTGACTACATCAAGATCTTCGGACTTGATGAAGAAGATCGAGATATTGTCTATAACAATATTGCTAAGATGGACGATACAAAGCTCTGAAATGAGATTCTCTATATACAACAGTTCTACGAATCTGTAAACAAATCATATCAAAAATGACTATTTTCTATATTCCAATGAGAAGAAGAATCAGAAAAAGTAAATCTCAGTACTTCACTTACTCTTAATTTTTAGATATATGGCAGAAACTACTCCTCAAGTTTCGGAAACATTCGAAGCAAAGCCTGAAACCAAACAATTTAATCTTGGTACATCATTCGAAGCTTATGCTAAAACTAAAGGACTCAGTGAAAAATGAATTCAAATGGCACGAGCCGAAATAGAAGAACGTATGGGTAAATACAATAAAGAGAACATGAGCAATGAACGTTTTAATCGACTATTACCAACTATCAAAGGAATGATTGAAACTGAAATTTCCAATGCTCTAGGCAGATTACTTGCAAAGTCTGAAGCACTTGCAGGAACATCAGTAAAACCAGCTGCAACTGTCCAACAAGTTGCTTACAACGTTCCTGAGGTTAAACCAGCAAATCAATCGCAAACACCTACAGATTTAAGTATAAATTGAGCCAAAAAAAATTTAAAAATCGGAGATCAAAGAATAAAAGATACCCTGAGAGATGCTGGTGCATAAAAATAAATATCTTATATGAAATACTTGCAAAACAAGAATTCCGTATAAGATATTTTATATAGTAATTATATTTTATGGAATCAATTCTCAATAACTACCTCTCCAAATCTCCTCTCACACTTCTCTACTTCTATCCGAAAGATGACACACCAGGATGTACACTTGAAGCTGTAGATTTCACAAGACTCAAATGAGAGTTTGAGGCTCTCTGAATACAAGTTATTGGAGTTTCTCAAGATTCACAGGTATCACATGCAAAATTTTGCATCAAGCATTCACTTGGAATAGAACTCATTGCTGATGAGGATAGCAGTCTACATCACGAGTTCCATGTAATTGGTGAGAAGAAAAATTATGGAAAAACCTATATTGGAACTATTCGTTCGACTTTTCTCCTGGATCAGACTGGTAAAATTATACGAGAATGGAGAAATGTGAAAGCCACATGACATGGAGAAAAGGTGCTGAGAGAAATAAAAGAGATGCAATAGTGCATCTCTTTTATTAAAATATAATTAAGTATTCGAATTTAATTGGACTCTTGACTAAGAATTTCTTCTAAACGTAACAAATAACTATTCACAACAACACCTGTATTATTTAAAATTTTTGGATCTCATTCCTGTGAATGTATTGTTGAAACTTGATATTCTCACGACTGATTTTCAGATCATCAAGATATTGATACACATAAAATGATATATACACTTTTACCTTCTGGATTATGTGATTTTACCCATAAGCAATCGGGTAATTCTGAAACAAAATAATATGGCTCAGCTTGGGTCTGTATCATATATTCTGCTGCTCTTGATGCTGATAAAAGAGAAAAATTAAACTCACTTATTAATCTTGTGGTAAGTTGTTTTTTTCCCGAATTAAGAGCAATATCTGGAGTATTCATATACTATAAAAATAACTATTAAATTTAATAAAATTATATTTAGTATATTAAAGTAATTTTATTAATTGTCAATTAAATATATTTTTAGTGGAGAAAAAAGTAAAAATCAATACAATGCTGATCTATGTTCAAACTCAATTCTCCATATTCACCTACTGGTGATCAACCTGCAGCAATCAAAACTCTTGTTGAGTCTCTACGCGCTGGTAATGATTTTCAAACCCTTCTTGGTGTGACGGGTTCTGGAAAGACATTTACCATGGCCAATATCATCAAAGAACTCCAGCGTCCGGCTCTCATCATGGCTCATAACAAAACACTTGCTGCTCAACTTGCTCAAGAATTCAAAGAATTTTTCCCTGAAAGTGCGGTTCATTATTTTGTAAGTTATTATGATTATTATCAACCAGAAGCATTTGTCGTAAAAAGTGGAACCTATATCGAAAAAGAAGCTACGATCAATGAAGAGATTGATCGTCTTCGCCATGCTGCGACAGAATCACTCCTCACTCGCAAAGATGTGATAATAGTAGCATCTGTGTCATGTATTTATGGTATTGGGGAAGTAGCACAATATGAAGCACAAGATCGGAAGAG
>JAIESH010000024.1 GCA_019746175.1 Candidatus Altimarinota bacterium | reverse complement strand
TTTTCAGGCTAATAATTGTACTATCCCAGCAGGGAAGAGCCTCTGTATGGCAACACTCTATATTGGTGCACCTACACGAAAAATATTTACAGTAAAAAATACTTCTCGAGGGCTTACTTCAGCTAATATTATTACACCAAATAATTATTCATCTTCTGCTTGAAAATATATTCTTACAACAACATTCTCCTGAGATGATGCTGCAAATATGTTAAAGTATGGGGAAAATCAACTCGAACTTATTGATGGAGACAAGATTGTCGCTCGTGCTGTTAATATGGCAGAATGTGCTCAAGGAACTAAGTGGAATGGTCAAATTTGTGAAGCTTCTAATACCACTACTAATAAGCCAACTATTACCTTAAACAGAACACCGAAAGTTCTCAAACAAGGTCAGTCTATGATGATGTCTTGGAATACGACGAATGCAACATCTTTTTCATACTATTGTACTGGAACAGGCGTTCAAGCTAATAAAAAAGTTCCCATTGAACTCAATGCTGCGCCATATTCAAATACATGGGAAAATCTTGTGAAAATTGGTTGGTCATGAGTTTATGAATGTGATTTTGTTGCAGTAGGAGCTGGTTGAACTACTACAATGAAAGATTCATTTACAATTGAAGCACCTTCACTTACCAATCCTCCTGGATGAGAAGTTCCAAAACTTACATTTACCTGTTCAAAATCAGTATATTCTGTAGGAGAAAATATTTCTTGTAAGATATCTGGTTGAGTCGGTACTCCTGATTCTAAATTTTGTTATCAATCTGGTACTTCTTCAGCAACGCGAGCACCTTGTTTGACATATTGATGGGCAGTTTCTGGAAATGATTTAGTATATAATAAGCCAGTTACGAGTCAGATGGTTTGAGATTACACACTTTTCGCAGAAGATAGTAAATGAAATAAATCTAGTATAGTAGTTGTTTACAAGGCTCAGCCAATTTCAGGTTATATCGATTTTCAGGCCAATAATTGTACTATCCCAGCAGGGAAGAGTCTCTGTATGGCAACGCTCTATATTGGCGCACCTACAGGAAAAATATTTACAGTAAAAAATCCTACGCGTGCCATCACTTCAGCAAATATTATTACTCCAAACAATTATTCGGTTGCTATGGGGAAATATATTCTTACTACTAGTATTTCATGAAATGATGCTGCAAATATGATTAAGTATTGAGAGAATAAGCTTGAGCTTCTTGATGGTGATAACCTCATTGCTCGTGCCGTAAATATGGCAGAATGTGTTACAGGATCAAAGTGGAATGGTCAACTTTGTGAAGTAAGTACCACTACGCCACCGAGTAATGGACTGACTTTTACTATTGAAAATGGAGTTCTCACTAAAAATCTTTCCACAGGAGAGTATACATATCAAGTTCCATGAGTAACTCCACATTGAATATCTTGCTACTTTAGGCCAAGTGATATTCTTTATACATTGTACACTCAAAATCTAATTTCTATCGCAACTACTAGAGATCCTGAAATAATAAGAAAATTAACATCATTTGTGGGATCACACGGATGAAATACGACTGGTCCAGATCCATATGGTATTCTAGCAGTGAATTATCCAAATGTTGGTGCGTATTGTCCAACATATAACACAACACCTGTATTTATCGATTTTCAGGCTAATAATTGTAAAATCGCAGAATGAAAAAATACTTGTATTTCTACTCTTTATGTTGGTGCACCTATAGGAAAAACGTATACAGTAAAAAATACTACACGAGCCATCACATCAAATAATATTATTACACCAAATAATTATTCCGTTTCTGAAAAGAAATATATTCTCACAAATAATACTCTTGGTGGTGATGCTGCAAACTATATCCGATATGGTGAGAATACCCTTTCGCTTATAGAAGGTGATAAAGAAGTTGCGAAAGCCATCAATTCTTGAGAATGCGCTACATGACTCAAATGGAGTGGAACTGCTTGTGTTGCACCAATCAAGGCAACTCCAGCAAGTGGTATATTTACTATCTCTGATAGAAATACTCTAAATTCCGTGATAAGTGGAGTAACTAAAGAAAATACACTTATTTGTAATGAAATAATTGCACATCCAATTTTCCCATCATCTGTAAATACTTGATTTTGTAATAATCCAAACAATTTTACTACTTTCACAGGAAATGATATTTGGATTTATAAAGATAATAGATGGATTGGTGTTTTACCGTATAATTCTTCGTTATATGGAAATGCAGGAATTAAAATACGAACATTTTGGAAAGATAAACTTACTAGTCTGATTGCAACTTATGATGTTGAAGTAGTACAATGAGTAGTTGTCAGTCCTCCTCCAATGCCCGTAACTCCAAAGATTAATTTAGCTATTCCAGGATATCCAGCAAACGCAAATGGATACCTACCTATCAAAAAAGATACTATTATTTCAATCGATTATACCGTTTCTTCTATGCGACAATGCAAAGGATGGTATGCTAAGCCAGGGGAATCAACAGGTTATGAAGTGAATTTCACTGGTAGAAATACTGATGGATCTAACTGGACAAGTAATCATACTGAAGATAATCCATCAAAATGAACATTTCAGTTGACTATTGCATATCCTTTAACGTTAACATTTAGTTGTACCTGAAACGACGGTAAGATGTATTCTGAATCAATTCCTTTCCAAACAAAAAACCATAATGATACTGATACATTTATTGAATCAAATAAGAGTAAAATTTCCCAATCCGGAGAATCTCTGATGGTTAATTGGCAGGCTAATTTAACTACTTTATCTTCAGCAGCAAGTTATTGTCATATTTCAAAACAACATACTGTAAACGGGGTACGTTGAAATCCAACTACTTTCCTTGAAAAGTCGATTGATATTCGTACAAGATCGTCATGAAGTATGGTTGATACTATCACTTCACCTGGAAAATACGTATATGTAATGATGTGCAATAGTAATCCAGACGCTAGTCCCGATATATACATGTGACACGTACTGAGCTCCAATGAAGTTATATTTTAGTTGAAAAAACTATATAAAATCCCCAAAACAAGGGGATTTTTGTTTTTTTAAAATATATGTGTTACCATAATTAGGTATATAAATTTATTATTTTATTTTCTTGAGTATGTATAGTAAGAAACAACATATTGCTCGTAAAACCATTATCACATGCCTTGCCTTTGCAGGATGAATGATAAGTACTGTTCTCGCAGCAGCAGTATATGATGCCAATGTTCAGAGTAGAGCAAATACCATTTTTGATGTTATTAAGAAAAATGCCAGTACAATGGATCAGTCAGATTCAACAGCATACTACAATCTCGTACGACTCAATATCAAATCTCTTGTCGAAGTTCTCACAGCAGTAGATGGTAAGATCCTCACAGAACTTGGATCAACTCTTCCATGACTTGATGATATCGATATCATTGGAGAACTTACTGGAACAGGAAATATTGGCAGTGGGAATACTCTATCAAATTCTCAAATCAAACTTACTGCAGTATTTGATGGATCTTCATGAGATAAGGCAATATTTAGTGCAAATTCTGCAGTTACATTTTCATGGGTAATTCCTGCATGATTCACACAATGTGTATGAAATGGTTGAAACACTGAATGGGCAACGGCGATGAGAAACAATATATCCTTCAAAATTCCTATGAACGTAGTCTCTGTTGCTACGCCATATTCTATTAGTTGTTATGATCAAAATAGAAAACTCGTGAATAGTAATCTTATTGGTTTTGGATATGATTCAGTAACAAATACTATGAGTATTAAACGAGATTATTCTTGTACAATACCTGGACAATTATTACAAGTAGCTGGCAATTGTACTTGTCCTACAGATAAGGCATATGTATGAGAAAAATCAAATACTTGTGTAACACAAGAAGAGGCAAAACAAGAACTAATACTAGTGACTTGTCTTAAAAACTGAGGAAAAGTTGGGACTGATGGATTATGTGGTAATAAAGATTCTACGACAGATTCAAAACAACGAATTTTTATTAAATTCAATAGATCTCTTCCTTCAAGTGAATATTCAAGAGCTGAGAATGAATGTGGCATTCCACTTGGAAAATCATCTTGTACCATTAATATTGATTGGTATTCTTCAGCAGATACAAAAACAATGGAGCTCTTTAGTTCAGTGGCTGGTGCACCGTATACACTTTTACAAAGTGCGCTTATATCAAGCCGAACACTTATACTTAGTCCTTCTACTGAGACAAAAATTCGATTCACATCAAACCCAGGTAATCAAATTGATGAAATTATCTTCAAAGGAATTTGTACAGAAGGAGGAAAATGGAATTGAACATCCTGTAAATCAGATACTTCAGTTGGCGGTAATGATGGAATTGGAAATACGGCTGATGTAGACATTGTACTCCATACTCCCAATGGGACGAACATAGAAAAGGGCACAGAATTAACATTCTGAATGAGTGCTGTTTTCAAAAATCCAAAAGATACTGATACTTGCAATCTGTCATATTCAACATCTTCCGGTAAATCAAAATTAGTTGATTTTAGATGAGGATGAAGAGTTTCTGATAATATCAGTCGATGAAGAAATCCGGAACTCTGGAATGAATATATTGCAGCAGGCTGATCAAGATCTGTAACAATTCATTTTGAGGATATCGAAGGTTATTATCCAAACAATCAATCAACGGTAGTTTTTACATGTAATAATGTTCGAAAAGAAGTCATTGTAACTTTTAAAGCAAAACCTATTGTTACAACTCTTGAAACAAATAAAAGTGAAGCAAAAATCTGAGATACTGTAGATGTTCAATATGGTGTTTCTGCAGATCGAACATGTAGTATTTATGTAGTTAAATCTGGAAATGTTCTCAAAAAAGATATTTCCGCTGGAACATCTGGCATGGTTACATATCTCATTAAGGAAGGTGATAATAGTACAGCATGAAATCTTGAGCTTGAGATGAGTTGTTCGAATGGTTCTAAAAAATCAAAAGATGTGAAAGTATTGAGTTCTTGTCAAAGTGGTTATATATATAGTACAACGTATTCTGCCTGTACAAAACCAGTTAAAGTAACTCTCAATTGTAATAACACAACTACAGCTGCTGGATGGTACAAGAATTATCTTTGAAGATGTGGAGAAAATGAAGGTATAGATTATTGGAATAGTCAAATTCTCCTTACTTCTGAATCTGAACAATATAATGCATTTAAATATAGTGCAGACTTATCAGTCGGTACAAAAACTAAACAAGAGTATCTTAATTGATTCCTCTGTGATGGTGGTGCTACATATATCAACAATACTACGCTTTGTAAAATATAGTATCAATTGCACTAAAAAATCTTCTAATTTAGGAGATTTTTGCTTTTATCCTCCTCATATGGTATCGTAGAAATAATCCAGTATAAAAAGATCTAAGACTTAGGATTTCTATATTTATAAGCTCTAAGACTATTAAATTCATAATTATCAATTCTTAATTTCTCATTATTGTAATATGTATCAAGCCAAACATATCATAAGAAAATCAGTTATAGTATGACTATCATTCGCAGTATGAGTAGTGTCTACCGTATTCGCAGCAGCAACATATGATATCAGTGTACAAACTAGGGCAAATACTATTTTTGATGTTATCAAAAAAAATGCTAGTACTATGGATCAATCAGATTCAATAGCATACTATAATCTTGTAAGACTCAATATCAAATCTCTCGTCGAAGTATTCTCGGTAGTTGATGCTAGTATAGTATGAGAACTTTGATTAGTTAAGATAACCACTACAGGTTCTATTATAATATGAAATCAAAATACTGGATTAGCAAATAATACTACAAGTACACAAACAAATAATACTACAAGTACACAAGCAGATAATACTACAAGTACACAAGCAGATAATACTACAAGTACACAAGCAGATAATAATCAAACATCTACTCAGGTACAATGTACTACCAATGAGTTCAAATGAAAAAATGGAGAATGTTTTCCGTGTCCAGTATGACAACAAAGTATCAATGGAAATAGTTGTTATAATCCAGATATTGCAGTAACAGGTATGTGGTTAGATAGAAATAGTGCAAAAGTATGAGATATTATGAGTATCAGTTATACTATGGCTTATAGTAAGAGTTGTTATATAGCCATAGAAAAGACATCTCCTTCAGGAAGTATTACGTTCAATAGATGGATGCTAACTGATCGTACTAATCTAGCAAATACTAGATATGATGTTCTACAAGAAGATGTTACTACTTATTTGGGGAAGAATTATGTTGTATTTAGATTGGAATGTGATAACGCTATAATCAAGAGAGTAGAACTTCCTATTGATGACTTTAATTCTGGAGATACAATCACACTGAAATAGTAAATATTACAACAGCAATAATAGAAAAAATAAAGATGAAACAGTTATGATGAATTAAGAAAAAAACTCTCTGAAATATGAGAGTTTTTTGTAATTTTCTTGTAATTTTAATCTTCTTATGTTACGATTAATACATAACTTCTATTATTATGAGAACTAGTATTTCCAGAATCAATCGACTTTTGATTGGATGTTTTTCTGTCTTAAATCTCGGATTGATTGTATTTATGACTCATTATGCACAAGAAGATAGAATTGATATCTATCTTTTTGTGATTATTATGGTGAATTTTGGAATGATAACTCTTTATCTTTTTTTGAATTCTAAATATTGGGATGAACATACGAGATTATTTCAGCATTTTTCAACATTTATCAGGGATAAAAAAGATCCTGATAAAATGCCACAGGATGAACAATTCACTGAAAATGCAGAGTTCCTTTCACTTTTTAAACGAACATATGTAGAAAACAAACTTTTGAAAAAAGATTATACGGATTTCAAGAAGGTATTTGATACTTTTATTCCTCAAGAAATTCATTCAAAAATCGGATTCAGGTGATATGAGAGAATCGTACTTGGTACTGCAGAACGACGAAGGCTGACTATCATGTTTCTTGATATTATGAAATTCACTACTGTAAGTGAGTCAATTGCTGATCCATATCGTGCGCTACTTCTTCTCAATATTTATTTTGACGGAATTGGTGATATTATCTATAGTCATCATGGATATATAGATAAATATCTTGGTGATGGTATGCTTGTGATATTTGATGACGATCATACGGATGATGCTATTCATGCAGCTATCGAAATTCAAGAATTTATTAGAAAATTTCAGATTTCGACAATTGGGCGATATATTGATATTGGTATTGGTATAAATACTTGAAGTGTCATTATGGGAACCATCGGCACCAAGCGTCGTATGGATGCTACCGTAATCGGTGATGTAGTCAATACTGCATCTAGAATCGAGTCTCTTACTCGAGATAATCCGTATCATATTATTATTACCAAGGATACACATGATGCTATCGTAAATCGTCAATTATTCTCACTTCATAATCTTGGCGAAACTACGCTTCGTGGCAAAAATATTCCTATCGAGCTCTATGGAGTAGATATGTTTGAGAGAGTTGAGTTGCCAGATGGTATGAATATAAAGTAGAATTCACATGATATTATCTTAAAAAAAATTGTAATAGTCTTTATTTAACATATGATACATATATAAATTATATGTATTTTTATGTGAAGTGATAATCATAGAAATCATCAGTATTGATTAGAATTATATCCTCAGATTGAGGATATAATTCTTGATTATTTCGTACGAGGTAAAGAAGCCAATATTGATTCCATACTAGATTACATAAAAAACACTGAATCAATTCCTTGGAATGATGAAATAGAAATATTTGCCCGATCTATTATCAAATTACATCTACAACAAGTAAACTCCTGAATGGAGATTATACGACTGAATGATGAGGTTAGAGAATTAGTAAACAGGTTATTATCAGTAACTACGGAACTCGATATTATCTATGCTCGCAAGTGAGTTCTTACTGTTTCATTGACTGGAATTATTGAATCAGTTAATGATCAGGTGTTAGAAATATCTGGATATTCGAGAGAAGAACTCATCGGAAAAAATATTGATGTTATGAGTACTTGACTTCATTCAGATGCATTTTGGACAAATTTTTATTCAACGATAAAATTATGAAATGTATGGGAAGGGGAGATATCTAATAGATGAAAAGATGGATCTATTATGAACTTTTGGACACTTGTTATTCCGATAATTGATAGTTCCTGAAAAATGATTTTTAGGATGATTCGACGTGATATATCAGATATAAAAACCAATACAGAAGCTCTTGTTGCAATCCAAACTAATATAGTTGATGCAATTACAAATTTGCCAACAAAAAAACAAATGTATTTAGACTATGCATATCATTTGCCAAAGAGAATCTCAGTTGTACATATTAATGATATGAGAGAGATGAATATGGCTTATTGAGATCTATCAATGGAGTCACATGTAGATATTTGAGGTTTGGTACTCCAGAAAATTGCAAGATTACTCACAAAATATGCTACCAATAACCCAGATCTTGGAATTCGAATATACAAGTTGACTGGATCAGACTATGCTATTGCATATGATGTTAATATGGATCAAGAGTTTTTCAACATAATGTATGAAAAAATGAATTCCCTTAAGCTCGACAATTTTGGGATAGAACTAGATAATGGTAAAGATCTCACAATTCATCCTTCCTTTTCATTTGGTGTAGCACTTGAAGGTGCAGATATTAGAACATTTCTATCCAATGCATTATCTGCACTTGCAGCAAGCAAATGACAAGCTAATCGTCTTGCTATATACAAAGAGAGTAATGATATGAAAGAAATAGCCAAAGAAAATATTGAAATGAAATTAAATATTAAACAAGCATTTTTGAGTGATGGATTTGTACTCGATTTTCAGCCAATAGTACAAGTTTCATCTTCATGGAATATCAGAAAATTGATTAAGAATTTTTTTCATAAAAAAGGAAAAGACTTCTTAAAATATGAGGTTCTTGTTCGAATGTTAGATCCGCATGATAACACTAGAAGAATATCTCCAGGTTTATTTTTGCCAATTATTGAGGCTGATAATCAGAATATACAACTCACCACTCGTGTGATTAAAAAATCTTGCGAATTCATGGTTAATAATCCAGGTCATTTTTCGATTAATATCACTGCTAACGATATTAATATGGTGGGTCGAGCTAAGATGATAGATGAACAAGTGGAAAAATATGGAATTGATTTATCGCGTTTTACATTTGAGATCCTTGAAAATATCGAATTCCTTACTCCAGTAGCCCTAGATAATATTAATTATTTTTATAAAAAATGAGTACTTATTGCTATTGATGATTATGGTACAGGTTTCAGTAGTTTGGCAAAATTGAGAAAATTACATGCACATTTCCTTAAGCTAGATATGAGCCTTATACATTGAATTGATATGAATCCAGATAACATGGCAGATGTGAGGTTCGCTATCAGGACTGCTCATAAAATGGGAGCAGAAGTAATCGCCGAAGGAGTCGAGACAGAAGCCGAGAGAAGAACACTGAAAGAATTATGAGTAGATTATTTACAATGATATCTTATTTGAAGACCGAATTCGACTATTTAGTATTTTTTTTATTTATGCAATTTAATCTCCCAGAATCTTGGAAAACAATCCTTGAATCAGAAATGGCAAAGCCATATTTTTATTGATTACAAACTTTTATTAATTGAGAATATTCGCAATACGAATGTTTTCCTAATGCAGATAATATATTCAGAGCACTACAAGATACTTCATTTGAAGATACTAAGATAGTGATTCTTGGACAAGATCCATATCATACTCCTGGTGCTGCTATGGGGCTTTCTTTTTCGATTCCAAATTGATCCAAGGTACAACCAAGTTTACGTAATATCTTCAAAGAATTAGAGTCAGATATTGGCATATTACGTACAAATACTGATTTAACTGATTGGACAAAACAATGAGTTCTTCTGTTGAATTCTGTTTTAACGGTTCGATCTGGTCTTCCTGCATCTCATGCATGAAAATGATGGGAAAATTTTACAGATCAAATCATATCACTTATTTCATCAAAAAAAGAAGGTGTTGTGTTTATTTTATGGTGAAATTATGCAATTTCAAAATCAAATTTAATTGATTGAAATAAACATTTAATCATAGCTACGCCACATCCAAGTCCATTTTCTGCATACCGTGGATTTTTTGGTTCAAAACCATTTTCAAAAATAAATACATATTTGATTCAAAATAATATGTCTAGCATTGATTGGAAATAGTGTTTTGATTTGCATTTTTTTATATTTCGACCAAAATAAGAACATAGTTTAATTTTTAAATATTTTCACTTATGAATAAGGAAAACAAAAGGCTTCTAAATGCTATTTTTATCACAGTGGTAGCTTGTTTAGTTATTTTTGCTGCGGCATTATCACTTTTTTGAGATAATGGAATATGGAAGATAAATACAAATCCTACGATTGGTACCGATACAACGACAACTAATCCAGTTATTATCCCTATAGAAATAGGAAATACTAATACTGGTGTAGTAATATCAACAGGGACATTAAATGACACAAATTCAGGAAATATAGTTTGTACTCGTGAATATATGCCAGTTTGTGGTTCTGATAAACAGACATATCCCAATTCTTGTGTTGCAAAAAATCAATGAATTACCTCATATACAGAAGGGGAATGTTCTGTTGTTAACTCTGGTGCAGTTCAACCGGTAATTCCAGAACAAGTAGTCGAACCAAAGCCAAATACTACGGTTTGTACTATGGAATATGCACCAATTTGTGGTGTAGACAACAAGACTTATTCCAATACTTGTATGGCATGAGATGTTGCTGTTCTCCATATTGGGGCATGTGACGGTAGTGAAAAACAAATTTATGATGCGAACTCATATCATCTCTATGCAAATTCTGGACTTGGATACGGATTTGCAATGCCAAAATATTCATATTATTCAGGAGCTTGAGCTCGAGATGGTGCAGCGCATAGTATGGCAATAGGTATCACTGCAAGTGGGATTCTTGATTTTCCATCTGCAACAGTTCAACTCTGGTTCTATAGGACAGTTCCTGCTACACCTCCTTCAAGTGAATTCAAAACAGTTGAAAATGGTACTCTCTATATCAAAAACAACGATACTACAGGAAATGCTAAAGTTCAAAAAATCCTCACCACTATTCTTGATAGCGTAGAATAATTAACTTAACGATTTTTCATTATCATTTCATAATCGGGCATCCAAGAATACACCAGATTCCAAAAAGGTTTCTGGTGATTTTTTTCTTTTAAGTGAGCGAGTTCATGTACGATTATGGCATCGAGAAAAGGTGTATTTATATACTCTGCCAATCGATAAGAAAAACAAAGTCAATTTTTGGAACTACAAGATCACCATCTTCATTCGGATTTTGTGATTTTTATACTTGTAATTTTTGGGAGATTTTTACCAGAATAGAGTTCCTGAATTCTTGGGATAATATATTTTTTGAGTTTTTCTTTTTCTCGCTCGATTTCTATTGGACTTAACTCAATTTTTTTAGCTTTAGTTTGGATTTTTATCTGATGTTTTTTGATCCATTCGATTTTATCTATAATAAAATTCTCAACAAGACTTATATTGACTCTTATCGGAGATCTCACAATAATATTTCCTTCATGAGTTACCTGAAGGGCAATGCTTTTTCGTTTGCTGCGGATAAGTGTATATTCTGGAATCATATTGTGAATTATACTCAAATACTCATATTTTTCTACTTCTATTTTGTTTTTTCTAGTGCGAATATATTGATTTTGATGATATATTCGTATAGTTGATCTAACTTTTGAACCATACTCATGAAAAAAATTATCTACATAGGTATACTACTATTATTGTCTGTATTTTTTTATGGAAGCAGTGATATATTCGCAGTTGAATCTGTAATCAATTCATCTCGCAATGCATTTGAAAAATTAGGTGTTATACTGACTGAAGATTCTGCTAATGCTTATTTTGTCGGAGATACAATACTCATTCGTGGTCGAGTGACAGATAAAAAAGAATATGCGCTAGTGTATATAGAAAATGTCCAAAGTGGTGAAGATGTCAGTGAATTAGCTCATACAGATTCGAATGGTAATTTTCAAATACCAGTAACTCTTCCGAATGTAGTAGGGAAATATTATTTTATTGTAGCCAGTGGTAATTCTTTTACCTCTAGTTTACCTCAATATATTACACTCGTTCCAAAGACAAATTTATCATCAATAGAATCTAATACTCAGAGTATTTCTCCGGTTATTGTCTATGATAGAAATATGCCATACTTGTTTTTTGGACAAGATATGTGGGCAGATATGCAACTGGAACAATCAGGAAAAATATATAATAGATCAGGAAAAATAATATCTCTCAACAATTTACCGCTTACTACCTGAAATGCAAAAATAAGTATAAAATGAAACTATCTCTCGAGTGTATCATCTCTGGATCAAATTCCAGGTTTGAATTTTAGTTGGGTGAAAAATATATTCATCGATCGAACACGCGAAATAGCATGAAAAGAACTCGTTGCATTACGAACAAAGAACTCAGTTATGACAATGGATTTTATCGTCAAAAAATGAGAAGAACTCTATTCAAATTATTATGTTACCAATCCTGATGGAAGTGTGAATAAATTTAAATTTGATCAAGTGTATATTGATAATTCTGGATTTTTAAAAACATGAATTCGTATACAACAGTCATTTGCAATACCAAATAACTGAGTCTATAAGATAGAAACAGTTCGTAGTAATGGGCTTGCATATTTCAATATTCCAGTATCAAAAAATACTTTTTGGAGTATTGTGGCACCATTATCGGAAAAACAAACCACAACACTTCGTTCAGATAAAAGAGTAGTGGATAGATCAGTTCTCAAAAGTATTAATATTATTCGCTCTAAACTCAGAAAACCACCACTCGTAATAGATATAACACTATCTGAACTTG